>JBBRFP010000001.1:0-34995 GCA_038241465.1 Cytophagales bacterium
CTCCAAAATGCCCCCCGTAGATGGAAACGTTATCGATAATAAATTGTCTCAACTCCTGACATAACTGCACCAATTGTGCCTGGTCGAGTTTTTTAAGATCGGCGGGGCTGTTTATTTGGGCTAGAAGTTTACCGGGGGTAATAAGCATAGTCTATGAAACGTATAATCCTAAAACAACTCATTAAGGTAACTGTTTAGGGCTGATTTAAGATCAATTTCCGCTCAAATTTACTGATTTGATTCTCATTCCCCTTTTGTCATGGTATTTGATATTTTTGCGCCACCCCGCAAGTCGGGGTTTCGGTCACACACGCCAATCATGACACAAGAAACTTTTGAAGTAAAACTTCCCCTTTTTAAAGGACCCTTTGACCTCCTGCTGTTTTTTATCGAGCGGGATGAGTTGGATATATACGATATTCCTATTTCTAAGATCACAAATGACTTTTTGGACTATTTACACCATCTGGAGACGCTCAACGTAGAGCTCGCCAGTGAATTTATTCTGGTGGCAGCCACTTTGATGCGGATCAAGTCCAAAATGCTGCTTCCAAGGCCCCAATTGGACGAGCTTGGCAACGAAATTGACCCGAGGGAGGAGTTAATTAAACATTTACTCGAGTACAAAAAGTACAAATCTGTGCTCGAAAACTTCCAGAAGATGGAAGGAGACGAGCTTCAGAAAGAAAAGCGTGGAAACATCATGAAGGAGCTGAAATCGCTGGCGGCTAGCGTCAACGTAGAGGCTGAACTCCAAGATGTCGATCTCTATAAGCTCATGCAGGTGTTTGAAAAAGTCATCAAGCGTTTTGATGAAGAAAAGAACCGCCCGGTGCATCAGGTTGTGCAGTACCCCTACACGGTTGAGGGACAAAAAGAATACATTATGAACGAACTGACACGCAAAAGAACTGTGTCGTTTACCGAAATGCTGGAGCTAACCCCTACGCGTGTTGCTCTTGTTTTTAACTTTCTCGCAATACTTGAAATGCTTGCCAACGGCGCCCTTGAATTACAACTTGGAGAAGGCTACAATAATTTTTGGGTAACCTTGAAAGATTCTATTGAAACAACAACACCAACACCAACAGAAAATAATTAATAGCGATTTACAAAATTCAGCCCCGAAGGATTCAGCTCTTTTGGGGTTTTTCTTTTAAAGCTCTTCTTAAGGGCGATCCGTGTTACAAATCTTCCGGGCCGGATGAAACTGTCGTTGAATTCTGTTAACTTCATTCTTTAACAAATAACATGCGCTTTACTACTATCTTCATTCTATTGATCGGCTCCATGGCTAATGCCCAACAACAGCCTTCATATCTATTGCAACCGGACCGCATTTTTGACGGAACGGAAATGCATGAGGGTTGGGTGGTGATGGTGGAAGGAAATAAAATTATAAGAGTCGGTTCAAAAGAATCGATCAAAGCTGGAAAAGATGCAAAAATAATTTCAATGCCCGGCACCACACTCTTGCCTGGTCTTATTGAAGGGCACTCTCACTTGCTTTTATATCCTTATAACGTTACTGACTGGGACACTCAAGTATTAAAGGAATCAGACACTTACCGGACAGCAAGAGCCACAATTCATGCCAAAAGCACACTTTCTGCAGGTTTTACCACGGTTCGGGACTTGGGTAGCGAAGGGGCAGGATATGCCGATGTAGCATTGAAACGGGCAATCAATGAGGGTATAATTCCAGGTCCAAGAATGCTGGTGGCTGGAAGGGCCATTGTCGCAACAGGATCCTATGGACCAAAAGGTTACGATACGGATATGGAAATTATGTTAGGTGCCGAACCAGCTGACGGAAATAATCTTATCAGGGTTGTGCGTGATCAGATTGGTAAAGGTGCAGACTTTATAAAAATATATGCAGACTACCGTTGGGGTGCAAAGGGTGAAGATCAACCATCGTTCACCTTGGAGGAATTAAAAACCATCAATGAAGTGGCACGAAGCAGTGGTCGTTATTTTGTAGCGCATGCGAAAAGCAAAGAGGGAATGCGTCGTGCAATACTCGCGGGTGCGGAGACAATTGAGCACGGTGATTTCATGGATGAGGAGATTGCCCTATTAATGAAGGAACATAACGTTACTTATTTCCCCACAGTGGCAGCCGTCGATGCCATTCAACAATACCGCGGATGGAAAAAGGGAACCGATGCGGAACCGGAAGCGGTGAAACAAAAAAGAAAAAGTCTTTCGATCGCAGTTAATGCAGGCGTCACTATCGGTATGGGCGGTGATGTAGGGGTATTTCCTCACGGAGAAAACGTATATGAGATGGAACTAATGATGGAGTATGGAGGAATGAAAAATCTGGATGTGCTGAAGGCGGCAACAACGGTCAACGCAAAAGCAATACATATGGAGAATGAAATTGGAGCGATTAAGATTGGATTGAACGCGGATCTTATGGCGGTGCAAGGAAATCCACTGAATAACTTATCGCAGTTGCGGAAGGTAGTATTTGTGATGAAGAATGGTGTTGTTTTCCGAGATGATATTAGTAAAAAGTAATCGATAAAGCAGTAATTCGTAAGTCGCAATCAATAACTTTAACCATGAACCGGAAACAAGCAATCAAAACAATCGCGGCAACTACCGTGGGGTCAATTGCATTAACTGAAATCGCTAACGGTATGAGCACTCTCCCTGACGATCTGAAAAATAATATCAATCACTCTGTATGTCAGTGGTGCTACAGCGATATGTCACTGGAAGATCTTGTAAAAGCTGCGAAAGAAATCGGATTGAAATCTGTTGAGCTGTTAAATTCAGAACAATGGGGTGTTGCGACCAAGTATGGGCTAACCTGTGCAATGGCTTATGCGTCTCCGGTTGGACTTAATAAAGGATTCAATGACCCATCGATGCATGGGCAATTATTAAAAGATTACACTCTGAACATCCCAAAAGCGGCGGATTCAGGCCTAAAAAGCGTAATTTGCTTCAGTGGAAATGCCAACGGCCTTTCTTATGAACAGGGGCTTGAGAACTGTGCCAAGGGGCTTGAGCCAGTTTTAAAAGTAGCAGCAAAACACAATATCACAGTTTGCATGGAGCTCCTTAACAGTAGAGTCGATCACAAGGATTATCAATGCGATCATACTGAATGGGGAGTTAAGCTTTGTGAAAAACTTGGCTCTACAGATTTCAAGTTGCTATATGACATCTATCATATGCAAATCATGGAAGGTGATGTGATCGCCACGATAAAAAAGCAAAGTAAGTACATAGGGCACTATCACACGGGTGGCGTTCCCGGAAGAAATGAAATTGATAGTTCACAAGAATTATATTACCCCGCAATCATGCAAGCTATCGTAGCAACAGGCTATAAGGGATATGTTGGTCAAGAGTTTATTCCGAAGAAGCGTGATAAGTTGAAGTCATTGAAAGAATGCGTGATGATCTGCGACGTTTAGGCTAATTGCCACAAAGGGACGACGCATCCAGACCGTAATTATGATTTCTAAAAAATGTTCTTTGGGCCTTTCTTAAATGCCTTCGTGGCTAAAATATTAAGGTCTACTCGTCTCGTAACGAATTCACTGGATTGCTCCCTGACGCTTTCATTACATGATATCCAACGGTAATTATTGTTATCAACAACGCAAGCACCGCTGATACAACAAATGTTTTCCATTCCTCTTGAAGAACGATACGATAGGTAAATTTCTGAAGCCACTGACTGGTAAAATACCACGCTGCCGGAAATGCGAGAACAATCCCAATGCCAACAAGAATGAAAAATTCTTTGGATACCAATACCATAAGACTGTTAACGCTTGCCCCGATAACTTTTCTCACACCAATTTCTTTTCTTCGCATTTCTGTTGCGTAGGCAGCAAGTCCGAGAAGTCCCAGACAGGCAATGAGTATCGTTAATATTGAAAATGCAGTAAAGATCTGGCTGCGCTTTTCATCGGCTTTATATTGTGAGTCAAGGTCTTCATCCAGAAAAACATACTCAAATGGATTATTTGTGTACACTTGCTTCCATTCTGTTTCCAACGCAGCGATACTTTTTCTTAGATCACCGGGCGCAAGACGCACATAAACATAATTTTGATCGGTTGCAAGGAGTATGGACAACGGTTCAATAGCATCATAAAGTGAATTTTGATTGTAGTCTTTAATAACTCCAATAACTTTCTTTTCGGTTGTTCCGGGAGGGCCGCCGCCAAGGACAAATTTCCGTCCAATAGGATCCTTCCATCCCATACGTTTTACCATACTTTCATTGACAAGTACCGCAAAAGCTGTGTCACCCGGATTATCTTTTGAAAAATTACGGCCATTGACAATCTTGATACCTAGCGTGTTTAGATACTCATAGTCGGCTGAGTAGAGGTCAACACCACGATCCACCATTTTACCTTCGGCATCCTCTACCTGCATCATAAGTTTTGCGATTCCTTCGCCTGGTGACGCATCGGCCTTACCCACCGCTATCACTTCATGAAGATTTCTCAATCTATCAGCCAACACTTCTCCATTAGCACGCATGTTGCGGTTTAGATTGAGCCTGACCACATTTTCTTTATCAAAGCCCAGGTCCTTATTGCGCATAAACTGCAGTTGATCGAATACCACCAACGTGCTGATAAGCATAAAAATGCTAAGACTAAACTGAAGCACGACGAGCGACCTTCTAAAAAGAGAGTTGCCACCTCTCGCAGCGAGCTTGCCCTTAAGAACATTTACCGGGCTGAATCCGGAGAGATAGAAAGCAGGATAACTTCCTCCTAAAACTCCCGTAATAAATATGATTGCTACCGAACTCAGCAACACAGGTGTCTGCGTTAAATAGGAAAATGGCAGCTGCTTATTAGCCAGTGAATTAAATGCAGGCAATAAAAGATAGGTGAGAGCAAGACTGATCACCAGTGAGGTCAATGCAACTACAACCGATTCAATAAGGAACTGGGCTATGAGTTGTCCTCGTTGGGAGCCCATTACTTTTCGCAGACCAACTTCTTTTGCCCTATTGACAGAACGGGCCGTTGCAAGATTCATATAGTTGATACAAGCAATCAGTATCATAAAGATGGCCACAGCAGCAAACGTATAAACATAGGAGATGTCACCACCTTCTTCCGCTTCATCCTGGATCTTGGAATAAAGATGGATGTCAGTCATCCGCTGCAGTCCATACTTCACCGTCACTCCCATTTTCTCAAAAATTGGATTGACTTTTTCTTTAACGATCTTATCAAGACTAATCTGCATTTTATTCAGATCATAACCAGGAGGCAATTGGATGTACGTGGTAACACCGAAGCCGCCCCAATTGCCTTGAAACTGGGGACGGGTACTTCGTGATATCAAGCCGTCAAACCTAAAGTGCGAATTCGGTGGAACATCTCTTATTATCCCTGTAATTTTAAAATTTTCGTTTTGCTGATTGGTAATGGATTGATTAAGGGCCTGGATAGGATCAGTAAAATATTTTCTTGCTGTTTTTTCCGTCAGAATAATATTAAAAGGATTGTCAAGAGCAGTAGATGGATCTCCTGTTATAAATTCATAACTAAACATATCGAAGACAGTAGAATCAGAAAGGAAGAATTTATCTTCATAAAACTGAAGATCACCATTTTTGAATTGGTTCCGACCCATTTGAATAAACCGAATTGAGTTAATTATCTCGGGATAATTATCTCTTAGCTCATCAGACAAAGGCACTTGAGTGGAAGACCACACGAATGCGTTATCTGTTTCCTTTATATTCGAAACTATCCTGAATACATTCTCCGCATTCTTATGATACCGATCATAGCTTATTTCATCGAGAATATACAGTAACAGAAACAGGCTGCTGGTTATTCCAATAGTAAGTCCAATGATGTTAATGGCTGAATAGCCTTTATCTTTTAAAAGATTTCGTAAAGAAATGGTGAGTAAATTTTTGAGCATAATCTGTAATTAATAACGAAATAATCATCGGAAATAGGCCTAGAATAATAGTAGACGATGATTAGGCAAATAAAGTTTTATGGAATTTTTATAAATGTGTGATATCTGGTTCCCTAAAAGTAAAATCCGCTAACCGATGAACAGTTAGCGGATTTGATTAGTCGTCTGACGGCGTTTTAACGTTTTATTAATCTGACGCGTGAGTCATCGGTGCGAATATTGACTCTTGCTGACCCATTTGCCACGGCGAGCCTGGTCCGGTCATCCGATTCTTCTACTATTGTGAAACCCCCTTCTGTGATCACCCGGCCATCGTCATGCAGAATATCAAACTTGCCGCCACCTTTAGTGACAACAAATGAAATCTTCCCGTCCTGTGATTCAATTCGATACTCACCGTCGTCTGAAAGTGACGTCTCAATAATCATCTCTCCGTCATCAACCTTGGCTTCAACAAAAGAGAAGTTTGCATTTTTTATGTTGACATCAGAATCATCTCCTTCCAACTCCAACGAACCACGGCCTTCATCCATTGTAAGATCTCCGTCGTCAAGTCTAAATCTGAATTTATCACCAGAACACTGAATCATATTCACATCAGCATCATCGAGCTGCATTGAAATCGCCCCGTTGATATTCGTTATGGTGTATGTACCATCATCTCCTTTGATCTTAAGACTTGCTCCTTCCGGGGCTTCAATCTTAATCGTATAGGATTCATAACGATATCCAACCATGCCTACGGAAACATAGTTGCTGTGCTCCTTTATTTCCAGGTCGCCATTCTGTTCAGAAATATCTACTGAAAATTCATCGCGACCTCCAAAAGTGAAACCTTTTGTTGTGACTACCCGGTCAATTTTGACATGTGCCGTTTTGCGGGAAGAACCTGTTATATAAACTTTAGCATCCGAAGCGTTCAGGTCAACTTTACCGTTTACGCTAATGATGTACTCTTTATCAAGATGAAATTCGCCTTCTGCTTTTTGGGCTCTGCCCTCAATGCCAGAAAGAACTAAGAAAACGACTAAAATTGATTTCATAAGCGTCTGATTTTAGTCGTAAGACGCGTTTGACGCACAAAGGTTGCGTCAAAGCTGTTTTATCAGCTCGACATACAATTCAGTAAGATTGGCCTCCGCCTTACCGGCAATCTTAATTATATCTGAAATAATTGCTGGTTTTAAATTATCGGGGTCACAATCATCTGTGAGCACTGAAATTGCGCAACACGGTAACCCCATGTGATTGGCTACAATAACTTCAGGGACTGTGCTCATTCCAACTGCATCACCACCAATTTGCCGCAAGAATCTGTACTCTGCACGTGTTTCCAAATTTGGTCCCATCACCCCTACATACACCCCTACATTGAGCTTTACATTCTGCTTCTTCGCAATCTTCATTAATTTTTTGTTGAGCATAATCGAATACGGCTGGCTCATGTCTGGAAATCTCGGTCCCAGCACTTCAAAATTTTCCCCACGCAAAGGATTGTCAGGTTGCAAATTAATATGATCATCAATCAGCATCATCTGGCCCTTTTTCCATTTCATATTCATATTGCCTGCGGCATTTGAGATCAATAAATTCTCAATACCAAGCATCTTCATCACGCGAACGGGCAATGTGATCTGTTGTGTATTATATCCTTCGTAGTAATGAAAGCGTCCTTGCATGGCAAGCACTTTCTTTCCCTTGATGGTTCCATAGATCAGTTTGCCTCTATGAAATTCCACTGTGGAAACTGGAAAATGTGGAATGGAATTATAGTTGATCACCACAGGATCTTTGATCTTCTTGACAAAAAGATTTCCCAATCCAGTACCCAGAATCACACCTACTTCGGGAGAATCAATGCCATGCTGGCGAATGAAATCCGTTGCTTCTTTTATTTCTTTTAGCATATTTTCTATTGGTAATGGTCAAATATAAGACTGTTAGAAGATGAAGACGAAAGATGGTGATGAAAGATCCGTTACTACAATCGTGATTACCGGCAGTCAAAAACTGATTAATTCTACTGCAGGGTTCATTATATTTGACATCCCTTGGGTTTTCAAATACATAACGATCCGACGCATGAAAATAGTCATTGCAGCGCTCTTTGGTTGCACTTTAAGCTTTACAGCTATCAGTCAATCATTTAACAATTTTCCGGTCATCACTCAGAAGCCCCCTTTGCATGGAAAGCACTGGATGGCGATCACCGGAAAACCATTGGCTGCCACCGCTGGTGCGATGATTTTCTCAAAAGGTGGCAATGCCGTTGACGCATCTTGTGCAATGCTTGCAGCAACCTGCACCATGTGGGATGTACTTAGTTGGGGTGGCGAAACACAGGCGTTGATCTACAATCCCAAAACAAAAAAAGTAATTGCCATTAATGCAATGGGCGTTGCGCCATCCGGGGCTACTGTCGAGTTTTATCAATCAAAGGGAATGAAATATCCGCCAGAATTCGGCCCACTCGCTGCTACCACACCTGGAACAGCTGGTGGACTAATGACGATGCTTGCGGAATATGGTACGATGAGCCTGAAAGATGTCCTTGCTCCTGCTATGCAACTTGCCGATGGATACCCAATTGATGCCCAGACCGCTAACGCGATTGAGAGAGGCAAGGATGAAATTAAAAAATGGCCCTACTCCAGAAAAGTATTTCTAACACATGCCGGATCCAAAAGAGAAGCTCCGGATGGCGGTGAAATATTCATTCAGAAAGATCTGCTCGCTACCCTTCAGAAATTAGTTGATGCTGAGCAACAAGCATTAAAAAAAGGAAAGACACGTAAAGACGCGATCTACGCTGCGTACGATCGTTTTTACAAGGGAGACATCGCAAAAGAAATTGTTCGTGGCTCGCAGGAACAAGGTGGCTTATTTACGGAAGCAGACCTTGCCAACTGGAAAGTAAAAATTGAAGAGCCTACGGTCACTAATTATCGCGGCATCGATGTTTATAAAATGCAGCAATGGACACAAGGGCCAGTGTTTTTACAAACCCTCAACATTCTTGAAAATTTTGATCTGAAAGGCATGGGGTACAATTCTGCAAAATATATCCATACGCTTTATCAGGCGATGAATCTCTCTTTTGCTGATCGGGATTTTTATTATGGCGATCCCGCGTTTGCAAAAGATCAACAACCCATGAAAGGTCTATTGTCAAAAGAGTATGCAAAAGAAAGATTGAAGCTGATCAACTGGGAAACGAACGATCCGAAGATCGCGCCTGGAGATCCTTATCCCTTTGAATCAAAGATCAATCCATTTGTTGATATTCTTAAAACATGGGGTGATCAGGCTTTGCTGAATCCGAACAACAATCCATTAAATGAGAAATATTTTAACGATTTCACCGCTGGAACAACATCCGTTGAAGCGGCTGATAAAGAAGGATGGGTCGTCTCCATTACGCCCAGTGGTGGATGGATTCCTGCGTGTATCGCTGGCAATACGGGAGTGGGCATGAGCCAACGCATGCAATCCTTTGTGTTGGACGCAAAGGAAAGTCCATTCAATGTGATAGAGCCGGGAAAACGCCCGCGCGTTACGTTAACACCAAGTCTTGCGCTGAAAGATGGGAAACCATTTTTATCATTTGCCAAGCAAGCTGGCGATGAACAAGATCAGTTGCTGTTGCAGTTCTTTTTAAATATCGTGGAGTTTGGAATGACGGTACAAGAATCGACAGAAGCTCCAAGCTTTAAAACCTTACAGATGTATTCCAGTTTTGGTGCTCATGAAAAAGTACCCGGAGGATTGATATTAAATAACGCAATGCCGGCGTGGGTAAGAAAAGATCTCTCGAAGATGGGTTATAAACTCTCGTATCAAGAGCGCACCAGTGGACCGATCAACGCGATTTATTTCGACTGGCAGCATGGAAGCTTTTGGGGAGGATCTAGTAATCATGGCGAGGATTATGGGATCGGGTGGGAGTAGCCCTAGCCTATTTGGTGTACCAATCTACGTTGAGATCCTAAATTCGGCGTTCGATCTTAAGCTGTCGAACAAAAAACACCGAATATCAAGATGAAATAAGGCAGTCCGATTCATCACACGTATAAGTCGTCCCGGCTCGTCTTCGCTACTTCAATAAAAAATTTGGAAACTTTTTCAACAACGGCTTTGACATACTCCTCTCCTTTTTCTGCCGTTGCCTTCCTTGGATCACCGACACCAGTGTCTTTTGTTACCTGCGTCCATTTGCGTTCGGCCCAGGCCCAACCGTCACGAATGGCGGAAAAACGAAATTTTTTCGCTGCACCATCGCTCGTTTCTGATAGTGGACTTACCAAATGGGGCGCGAAATGCATCATGACACTTGTCTCCATTTCTCCCGCATGATCATCCTTGTGTTCAAAGAATTCTTTTTGATCGACTGATTGAAACCAGTTGCATTGACAGAGGAACATTGATGGAAATTTCAATCCAAGTTCACGGATCATTGTTTTGAAATCATTCCCCCCATGACTATTGAGAATAATAAGCTTGTAAATTTTGTGACGATCCAGCACTTCAATTATATCGCGCAGTACCATTAGCTGCGTGCTGGGATTCATGTTCATGTCAAGCTTGACATCGTATTGACCCGTATTCACACCAAATGGAATCACCGGCAGCACAATCACTTTAGCGTCTTGTTGCCACGCAATCTTAGCTGAAGCAGCGGCAATTTGTTCAGCCTCAATAATGTCAGTGCCATAAGGTAAATGATAATTGTGTGCTTCCGTTGCTCCCCAGGGAAGAATTGCAACTTCGTAGGATTCATCTTTAACAGTTTTCCAGGAGATTTCAGAAAGTATGTACGGCCGCATCTTGAGAATTTTATATAGAAATCTTTAAAGCGATTGTGCGAATAAAACTAAGGATTCACTGGAATCGCTATCCTATAAACTTTTCCTTTTTTCACAGACAGCTTCTGTTCCCGCATCCATGGATTATGTCTTTTCAAGAGTTTATAATTAATTCCACTCCTTTGAGAGAATGCGATGAGGTCGCTGACCGATTCATTGACAGTGAGGTATCTCAACTTCTCACGCTTATATAAATGATCCGAAGAGATTTTGAAGCCATAACGCTGAGGATGCTCAACAATTTCCTTGATTGCTAAAATCCGAAATACATATCTCGAAGTCTCATCGTTTAAATAGAGATCATAGTAGGATTTTACACGCTGGTCTTCAAGTGACCGTCCGATTCCGCTGATGCCCCGGTTATAGGAAGCTGCTGCCAATGTCCAGTTTTTTAATTTACTGTTTGCCTGTCTTAAATATCGGCACGCGGCTACTGTCGCCTTTATTGGATCGTAACGCTCATCAACATTATCTGTCACCTCAAGGCCCAGCTCTTTTCCTGATGTTTTTAATATCTGCCAAAAGCCTACTGCATTTTTCGGTGAAATATCATTAAGCAAAGCTGATTCGATGAGCGGTATGTATTTAAAATCCGCAGGTATTCCATTTCTCTCAAGAATAGAATCAATTTGAGGAAGCCAGCGATTTGCTCTCTTGATGAGAAACGAGGTATTGCTATGCAGATAGGTATTGATCTGCAGTTCCTTGTCAAATCGCTCTCGTACATCGGGATCATTCAATGGAACATCTTCACCAGCAAAGGAGAATTTCTTAGGAACATCGATGGATACTACCATGATCTGCTGCGCTTCTGCACCTATGTCTTCGAGAGCAACCCTATCATCCGAAATTCTAGTCTCTCCCACTACAGGTTTGATTCCAGAATAGGTTATAAAACCTAAGAGGATGACCAGTGTTGCCATTGAAACGAAAAAAGATAAATCTTTCACATTAAAAATTCGGGGACAATAAATACTTGGCGTAGAAATCGTCAATTACTTTGACTGCCTCCTCAGGAGTATCTACAACGTTGAACAAATGCAGATCGTCTGCATGGATCATTTCCTCATCCAACAGGACCTCTTTTATCCACTTGATCATGCCACTCCAGAATTTCTTGCCTACCAGAACGATCGGGAATCGTCCGATCTTCTTCGTCTGAATGAGCGTCAAGGCTTCGGTCAACTCGTCAAGTGTTCCAAATCCACCCGGCATGACAATAAAACCCTGCGAATATTTTACGAACATAACCTTTCTCACGAAGAAATAATCAAACGTGATCAGCTTGTCAGGATCGATATAAGGATTGCCCTTTTGTTCGTGTGGCAAATAAATATTCAATCCTACTGACTTACCTCCAGCGCGGTGTGCACCTTTATTACCGGCTTCCATAATACCAGGCCCGCCCCCTGTTACAACTCCATATCCATGCTGTACTAGTTTGTAGGCAATATCCTCCGCTGTTTTATAATAAGGATGGCCTGCCTTTATTCTTGCTGATCCAAATATTGTTACGCATGGTCCGATCTTCGCAAGTTTTTCAAATCCCTCTACAAACTCACTCATTACTTTAAAGATCACCCACGAATCAGAGCTTTTGATCTCTGCCCAGTCTTTGTCTTTAAATGCCTTCCGAATGCGATGCTCTTCTTCCAATGCCAGTGATTTAATCATATCCTGATCATCAAGCTTCTTTTTTTTAGTTGCCATTATGTTATCTTTCTAAATCAAGTTCGAAGATAAAGGAAATGAATCAAACTACTTATAAAGGCCTCATCTACTTAGCATTCGTCGCAACTACACTTTTTTGTCCGACAAGTTGTAGTAAAAGGCAGGAACCTGTTACCGGCTGGGCTGTCGAACCATTCACAAAGGTCGATAGTGTTAATCCAGTGCTTAATCCGGGGGGGAATGAATTCAACTGTCCTATCCAAGGGATAAGACTGAAATGGGATAATAAAGATGTGTTTAACCCTGCAGCAGTGGTGAAAGATGATAAGATATATCTGCTCTTCCGGGCAGAAGACACGATTGGAAAATATTCCGGCACATCGAGGATTGGACTAGCGGTGAGTGATGATGGATTGCATTTTAGTAAGATGGCAGAACCTGTTTTATTTCCAGAAAATGATGAAATGAAGATCTATGAATGGGAAGGTGGAATAGAAGATCCTCGCGTAGTGGAAAGCAATGATGGAAAATATATCCTCACGTACACCGCATATGATGGAAGGCTAGCGCGACTTTGTCTGGCAACTTCCACTGATCTTATCCACTGGAAAAAACACGGATTAGTATTTCCAAGAAAGGCTAAGGACACCTGGAGTAAGTCCGGGGCAATCGTTGCAAAAAGATCTGGAGAAAAAATCATTGCTGAAAAAATTAATGGAAAATACTGGATGTACTGGGGAGATACAGATCTATTCCTTGCTTCTTCTGAAGATCTCATTCATTGGACTGCTTTGGAAGATTCGGGTAAAATAAAATCAGTGCTAAAACCCCGTAAGGGATACTTTGACAGTCGGTTGGTGGAAAGTGGACCATATGCATTGGTTACCGAAAAAGGAATCGTTCTCCTATACAATGGAATGAATCTCGATGGTGAAGGAAAGGATCCTGAAATTGATAAAGGTGCTTATTGCTCAGGACAGGCTTTGTTTGACCTCGATGATCCATCAAAATTAGTTGACCGGCTTGAAAAAAATTTCCTACGACCAGATAAGCCATACGAAACAGAAGGTCAGGTGAATCAGGTTTGCTTTATCGAAGGGATGGTTCCATTCAAAGGAAGTTGGTTCTTATATTATGGTACTGCTGATTCCAAGATCGGCGTTGCCACATCACCTCAATAGGTCATTCAAAGCAGCATCGAGGTCGGTGAACTTAAATTTAAAGCCGGCCCTTTCAATTTTCGTCGATGAAATATTGCTGCCATTTAAAACAATGCCCGCCATTTCCCCTACTATTATTCTAAGTACGAATGCAGGTACGGCCGGAGCCAATAATGGTTTATTCAGCGCTTTCGCAATTGCCTTTGTCATTTCGCGGTTGGTGACTGCATGAGGGGTCACAGCATTGAATGCTCCAATCATCTTATCTTCATGTACAGCTTTAATAAATATTTCGCATAGGTCATCGATATGAATCCAGCTTAATAATTGCCTGCCAGTGCCAAGAGGTGAGCCAACCAACAGTTTTACCGGTTTGGCCATTTCAACTAAAGCACCTCCCTTTTCACTCAATACAATACCGATGCGGATCTTTGCTAACCGTATTCCAAGTGACGTTATCTCATTGATCGCCTTTTCCCATTCCAGCACAACATTTGAAAGGAAGTCCGTACCTGCCGGACTTTCTTCTGTCATCACTTTATTATCATCGAGACCAAATCCATAGATGCCGATGGCAGAAGCAGAAACCACGGCTTTCACTGAATTCTTTTCGTTCTTCAATGTCTGATATAAAAGAGTTGAGGACTTTGTCCTGCTTTCAATGATCTCTTTTTTTCGTTCAGGCGACCAGCGCTTGTCCGCTACACCTGCACCGGCCAGATGGATGATCACATCCACTCCTTCCAGCGCCTGAGAATCCATTGTTCCCTTTTTCACGTCCCAGACAAACGACCTTATCGAACCTGATTTCTTTTCACGTCCAAGGTGTGAAACCTGGTATCCCTTTTGCAAAAGGAGTTCTGTCAGGCGGGTACCGACCAATCCTGATGCGCCGGTTATTAGGACTGAAGTTGCCAAAATAATTTTTTTTAAATGATCTTTGCTTCGAAGTTAACTAAGAGATAATGAAAAAGTTTATAATTTTTTTAGTGTTGAGTATGAGTCTTTCTGCCTACTCACAAAAAGTAGACGTCAGTAAGAAAAGCGAAAAGATCAAAGGTGAATCTGCCGAAGGTTATGGAACCGAGTTGGAAGGAAAAAAGGAAGCTATCACGGCTGCGTGGAATCGATATTTGAAAGAATTGGGTAAAACAAAATCCGGGAGCGGATACCAATTTGTGGAAAATCCGGCGCTGGGAGGAACTGTCTATACTTCAGGGATCGTGTATGCAATGGTCAGCGGCAACGAAGAAAAATCAACAGTATGGACAGGTATTAAGGGCGCTGAGTGGACCGTCAACGATATTTCCATTGTGGAAAAGCAACTTGAAAAATTAGTCTATCAGTTTGGTGTTCGGTTTTATCGTGATAAAATTCAGGCACAAATAGACGAAGGGCAACAGGCAAGTGATGCGGTAGTTCGTCAACAGCAAAGGCTAGTCAACCAGAATAAAGATCTGACCATTAAGTTGGGCAACAACGCTCAAGAGAAGATACAATTGGACAAATCACTCGATGCTAACAAGCTTGAAAATCTTGTACTGATTCAAAAGATTGAGAACAATAAAAAGTCACAAGACTCGGTTAAGCTCGCAGGCGAACAGATTAAGAAAGTTATTGAAATGCACAAGGAAAGGCAGCGGAAGGTTAATTAGTTGTCAATTCTCGTTGAGTCGATGGAGTCCACATACCTATCTCTCCACCGCTTCTTCTCTTTATTGAAATACCATCGATCATCCGGAAATTCAATGTACTTATCCCCTTTGTATTTTGAACGAAAGCCAGTAAGGTCCTTTTTCTCGGTCATCAAATCAAAAAGCTCGAAAGCCCTATTATTCAATGAATCTTCAGTCATCTTCCAGGTCCGAAACTCTTCATAATAATCTATAAGTTTATTTTGCGCGTCAATTGCAAATCTACCACCGATGGCTTCGCGTGCGGGCCATATGCTGCGTGCTTTGCGCGTCATTAAAAAATAATAACCGCCGGCATTGTCGGGCTTGCACGCTCGAATGTCATACTCTTTTTTAGCGCGTTCATAGTACCAATTATATGTTGTGTCAAATTTAGTTTCATGCGTCGCCTGCGGAGCTAGCTTGGCAGAATACCTCACACTTTGCTTGATTACTTCTTGTTGCTGTTCCTTTGTTAAAAAGCTGTCGGGATTATGAGAATCCTTTCCGCAGCTGCTTAAGAGCAAAGACAAAAAAACAATGATGATAGATGATGTACGCATAGGTATTAACAAAGTTAAAAAAAGAAAGCCCGGATTTTTAAGTCCGGGCTTTTAGAGAAAACCTGTTAACTATTAATATTCTGTATTGTTTGGATCGTAATTAGTCCAAGTGCCTGATGCCCAGTTCATCGTTGCATCGAATGCACCACGATATGCTACAGCGCCAAACCCGGGTGTCGCAGGAAGATTGGGTACAGATACCGCTCCTGTCAACAATGGTGATGTCGCTGCCAGCAATGCGCTTGGCGCAGCAAGGCTCCACAAGTTATTTGTAGAGCCGGCAAACGTTGCTGTCAAATTAACTCCGTTAAGCGTTGGTTCAATAGAGTTATCAGCTGCGAAGTTCGAATCGTCGTATGTAGTTCCTCCAGCAAAATCATTCACCACTGTAGTTTTTGAGAAACCAGTTATGCGTCCTAAATAATTGCCTTTAAATACCGCGGTTGCACTTGCCTTTTCGAAATGGATACCATTGATATTGGCTCCTGCGAATACCGTATTATAAACTTTAAGACCTGAGCCTCTGCGGATATGAGCAGCACGTCCGTAGTTCGCACTAATTGAGCCATTAGACAAATTACCTCCTGAAAGAACGTACATGAATGGACCAAAGAAAGTCACGTTAGAGAAAGTTGCCTGTGTTTGTGGAGTCTTGTTATCTCCTGCTGCATCGTTATCTGATTCGAATCCATTAGAACCGGATTTATCTGCGATGTTTGGATCACGGTAAGAAACAAGGAACTGGTTGAAACCTGAATATCCGAAATCAGTGTCAAACTCATCATCCCAGCCCCTGTAAGCAATCAAATATGTAGAATTAACTTTTCCACCGAACCACTCGTAAGAGTCATCGCCGGAATAAGAAACCTGAATGTGGTCAAGTTTTGTACCGCTGCCTACGCTTCCAAGTGTTAAGCCGTTCAATTCGTTATCAGTAGACAATGCGATACCCGCAAATTCAATACGTGCATATTGTAATTCACCGCTGCTTTCAGTGTCTAACGAGCCATCTCCACCGTAAAGTCCGTTATCTCCTGTTGGAGCCGAAATTCCTTCGATTGGCTGGCTAAGTGATTGATTATTTTGGGCTTTTCCAAGGATAACCACTCCACCCCAGTCGCCATAGTTACGGAAACCTTTAGGTGCCGAAGAAGTGAACACGATTGGCTTTGCGGCTGTTCCAACAGCGTGAATTTTTGCGCCGCGGCTGACGATCAATGCGCCTTTCGTGATCTTGTCACCAATAATAATCGTTCCAGCCGGGATTGTAAGTTCTGCACCCGATGTAACATAGATATTTCCTTTTAAGAGATATTTTTCGGTGGCAATCCAAGTCGTATTGGCGGTGATTGCAGCGGAAATTTCGATTGGCGCCTTTAGCGAAACTGCTACCACAGCAGTTGCGGTAGTTGCTTTATTGTTATTATCAGTAACGACAAGAATAACGGAACCAGCTCCAATATTTGCACCGGCTGTAAATGTAATTACCACAGTACCAGAAGCAGCACCTGCAACGGGTTGAGTTTTAACGACAGCGGTACCACCAGTTGCCGTTGCGGTTGCCGATTTGTAGCCACCCGGTGTCACGACCTCAAATGACACGTCCGATGATGCAGTGATGCTTACATTTGACACACCTGCGGGCGCTGTTACCTTTGGAGAATCAGGGGTAGCGTTATCCTTCGTGCAGGAATTTAGCATGACAGCAAGCATCACGATCGCTGCAGCCGCAAGAAGCATTTTTGTTTTTTTCATATTAGAATAATTAAGATTTAGTGCGATTCTTTCGGAGGCAAAATTAGGGCGACCACGTTACTTCACTGTTATGACAATATTAAAGTGTGGTTTATAATGCGATGTCAAAAAGAGCCTTATCACAAAAAAAGGCTTCTCCCGGAAGCCTTTTCATTTTTTTGGTAACAATTCCTTAAAACTTCCAGATAACACCCAGCGTGGTGTATTGACCCCATTTATAGGATTGAATTACATCATCCTTATCAGTGTTGATCTTACCATCTCTGTTTGAGTCTTGATAAATTCGATAAGGCTGATTCAAAAGATCCTGAATACCAAATCTCAATTCAAAATGCTCAGACAACTTTTTAGAGACCGTGATATCAATCTGATTTCTTGAAAGCTCATACTGATTTGGATTATCCAGATCTCCGACTGCAAAGATCCTATCTCCAATTACGTTGTACTGAATACTTGCTTCCCATCCGTTATTAAGACCAGCGTAGTAGACTCCAGCGTTTGCAACGAATGGAGATTGCCCCTGCATCGCGCGGCTCCGCTCAAGATTAAGTTTTGAAGCAGGCAAAACAATTTCACTCTTTATCAAAGCTCCGTTGAGTACTAGCGTAAGGCGTTGAAGGAATTGCGAAGCTGAGTTTTGTAACGATTTTCTTACTTCGGCTTCTACTCCGTAAGTAGTCGCACCATCAGCATTAACATATCCATATCTGAGGTTGGATCCGGGAGCAAGATATTGTTCGATCGGATCCTGGAACTTCTTGTAAAAAACTCCAACAGAAATTTTTTCTGGCTTGGTGGGGTAGAATTCCCAACTTAGATCGATGTTGTCAATTCTGGCTGTCGTCAAATCAGGGTTTCCGAAAATATCAGCGTTTCTGTCAAAGTCGTAATAATTAAATGGAGCAAGTTCACGGAATACCGGACGATTAACAGTCTTGCTATAAGCCACCCTTAACAACATCTTCTCAGTAAGACTAAAAGAAAGGTTGGCAAAAGGCATTGGCACAACAATATTGTTATCCACCTTTCTTATTCTGATTCCTGTTTCGCTATAAACATCTAGTTGTTGAGTGTTATCTTCTATTCGAAGTCCTGCAGACAATCTAAATTTAGTTGCAAATGGAGTTACGATTCCAGCGTACCCAGCAATCAGACGGTTATGTCCATCGTAGCGATCGTAATTATCAGGACCTACGTTAGTACCTTCTGAGAGTAAAAAGGATGTACCAAGAGTCTCAGAAGTAAATATCTGATCAAAGGGCCGTCTCGTTAAGGCTAGATCGATTGAGTTAACATTAGCCCATGAATTTGAGACCCACCGTGCGTTGAATGTCCTGTCCTTCTGCTCAAGGTAATAACCAGTAATAAATTTCGCCTGCTTGTCTTCATCGGCTGACGGATTCAGCTTGATCTCGACGTTTCCTGCGGCTGAATAAGATTTTTCGTTAAGCTTTGAATCAAATCGTCCATCCTGCGCGCTGGCAGAGGATGGAATGACAATGGAAAAATCGTCTGTTCCTCCAGTCGATCTTTGAGATCGCCCTCTGCGGTAATTTGGCTGATCTGCATTTGTGTTATTAAATCCGAATATCCAGTTAAAATTAACGGCATCTGACATTGCGTGTCTACCGGAAAGTTGTCCCGAATAAATTCCACGAGATAAATAATTGAATGATTGATTTCTAACATCGTATCCAATAGCATTTTCCGTTCCTGTTCTGAACGTCGATTGATCTAGCCCTTGCTGGTTGTAAAAATTTCTAAACTCAATTCGGTGAGATGGATTGAAGTGGAAAGTGAAATTACTCACAACACCTAATCTTCTGGTTTGCGTGTAACGTGTATCGATGTATTTGAAACGTGGATTAGTTGCATCATAAAAATTATTGATAGCGCCATCAATGTACTGATTGGTTGATGCGTAGCTGATGGATGAAATATTATCCAGTTTTTTACTGCCAATAGGGATCGAGCGGGCAAAATCAAAATTTACCCGAAGATCTGGGGAGGCTGTTACACTTCTTGACAACCAAGGATTTCCAACATTCCTTGTTGCAGTATTCAAATTGGCATCACCCGCTTGCAATGCACGGATATTTGATGGGAATCCTGCAGGCAGGTCCCTTGAGCCATCGTTTCCTCCGACCCAGTCCGACGAGCCGTTGTCTTTGCTTAACATAGCCGACTGACCGGTTGTGCCTGAACGAAAACTTCCTTGTATAGAAAGTGAAGTAAAATTTTCTTCAACAATACTTTTTGTAAAGATGCTCACATCCGCTCCTGCGAATTCCCCTGGAAGTTCAGGTGATCCTGATTTATAAACGAGCATGCGATCCAGCATGTTACTTGGAATTAAATCAAAAGCAAATGCCTTTGAATCTACTTCCGAACTGGGAGCAATAATCCCATTTAACGTTACCGTGCTATACCGTTCGCTCAATCCTCGTACATTCACAAAGCGTCCTCCTACAATCGTAACCCCTGGAACTCTCCGTATAACTTGTGCCGCATCACGATCCTGTGACATTCTTATTTGCTGGGATGAAATTCCGACGGCAACAAGGTCCGCCGATTTCAATTCCGTCATAACTGCTACATCGGTATTGGTAAGGCGACCGGCAGATACAACAATACTTTCCAATACTTGAGAATCTTCTTTGATGGATGTATTGATAACGGTTGTCTGGTCGGGATATACTTCGACATTGGGAATTGTTTTTGATGTATACGACACAAACGTTATCACAACTGAATATGTACCGGCTTTCACTTTAGGAATGGCAAAGCTTCCTTCTAGGTCTGTTGAAGTGCCGATAGTCGTGCCTTCAATAACAACGTTCGCCCCTATTATAGGCTCACCAGTCACTTCATCCTTAATCATCCCCTTGATCGTTCCGACCTGGGCGACAGCAAAATACGCAATAAGGGAGAAGAGGAGGGTAAATGCTTTACGCATAGTAGTTTATTTAATCGACTGCAAAGGTCGATGTCTTATATTACCCGGTCACTTCTGTTATGTTACGGAATTGTTAAACCGAATCTCCAAAAACGAACTTTTTTGAGCCCAGGAGTTCGTTTTAATAGAGGTGATCGGCACTTAATCCCAATGATTATGAAGGTATTAGGCATTGCTTTCGCAATAACATTCTGTTAAAGAATTGGTAATGAAATTAAAGTTTGGTTAATAGGAGACCATCCGGCGGTATTTTTAACACCGCTGCCAATCAGTTGGTCAGGCAAATCGCCAAAGGGTATTCTCTGGAAATAGGTCTAAAAAATTACGATCGCAAAGGGGTCAGTCTACCCTATAGATCTTATTGTGCGAACTCAGCCTTTATTCAAGGCTTGGTCAGAAACACAACCACCACTTAAATTCTACCGTTTACATTTTACAATTGCGTATTGTCAATCACTACTTATTGATAGGGACCTTTGAAAGAATCGCCTTAATAATATCGATCGTCCTCACATTATCTGCTTCCGCTTCGTAATTGAGAATTATACGGTGATTCAGGACATCACGCGCCACTTCTTTGATGTCTTCGGGTAATACGTAATCACGGCCTTCGAGGTACGCAGCTGCTTTTGAGGCAAGATTAAGATTGATACTGGCGCGGGGTGATGCTCCGAACTGAATATACTGTGCCTCTTTATCCAATTTATATTCCTTTGGATTACGAGTCGCACTAACCAGTTCAATAATATATTTTTCAAGTGAATCAGAAATTTTAATCTTATTCACTTCACTGCGAATTGAAAAGATATCGTCCTTAGTAAGGACCTGATTGACACTATAGTCATATTGAAGATTCGATATCCTCCGCATGATTTCAAGTTCCTGTTCCTTGGTTGGATAGTCGACGAATACCTTCATCATGAAACGATCAACCTGTGCTTCGGGCAAAGGGTATGTTCCTTCATTCTCAACAGGATTCTGTGTAGCCAGAACAAGGAATGGTTTGTCTAGGGTAAAGGTGGTTTCACCGATTGTTACTGTTTTTTCCTGCATCGCTTCCAGCAAGGCAGACTGAACTTTTGCAGGAGAACGATTGATTTCATCTGCAAGGATAATATTTGCGAAAATCGGACCTTTCTTTACTTCAAACTTTCCATCTTTTTGATTGTATATCATTGTACCCACAAGATCAGACGGTAATAGATCCGGCGTGAACTGGATGCGCTGAAAATCAAGATGCAATACCCTTGCAACCGTTGAAATGGTCAATGTCTTTGCCAGTCCCGGAACACCTTCAAGCAGAACGTGTCCGTTTGTAAAAAGTCCTATCAAAAGCCTGTTCACCATGTACTCCTGCCCCACGACCACCTTGGCTACTTCAGAATATACCTGGCTTATTTTTCTGCGATGATCCTGTTGTTGTTCAGTTGTTGTTTCCAATGCCATACCTGTTTATTCAAAGAAATTAACCACAATATTAAGGATTTGACTTTTAAAAACTGAAATAAGCCTCAAAGGTTATTCGATCGGCAAAACGGGGGTCTGTCTGCCGATAAGATTGGTCAAAACGGAATGATCTCCGTACCTCGTGGGTTCATCAGGTAAGAATTGACCAGATTTTGTACCACCCGGTTGTCCTTACTTATTTTGATATAATTTTTAGCAGCTTCAAAATCCGTAATCGCCACGTCCTCGCTCAAAAATCCAAAGCCCAGGTAATTTCCCTTCTCCACCAGAATAAGTGATCGCTCTTCTGTTTTTCTGCCCTTACCTATGATTGCTAGGGTTTCTCCGTCACCAAAAAATGAGTCAATGGATTGTTGCATCCGCTGATTATACTCCTCGGGTGTCTCTACCTCCGAACATGCTCCTTTACACGCACCGGATTGATGTGCATAGCAAGGGCCTTTCGCAGTTTGAAGTCCTGACAGCTTCGGACACAGTTCTTGTACTTTTACTTTCTCCCAAAGAAAACTCCAGGCATCGCTCTTTGAGCTGAAGGTTATCAATGGCTTTGAGTTTTTACTAACCGTGTTCACCACAAATCTCAAGTATCCTTTTTGATCCTGATATTCATAAATCCCCCATTCTTCCAATTTGTACTTTTGCGCAAGATTATATTTAGGCCATAGCTTTCGAATCTCCTGCGATTCAAGAATAAGGGCTATTAATTCATTTCCCGTAAGCTCATAATGAATATGGTGAATTTCATTTCTGATGTTCGATCTGTTCCACTCACGTGCATCACCGGAGAAGTGGCCTGCAATTCTTTTTTTAATATTTATTGCTTTGCCGACGTAGATAATATTGCCATGCGCATCATGAAAATAATACACACCGGCCTTTGCGGGTAACTTGTCAAATTCTTCTTTGGCAAGATTTGGCGGAAGAATCGTTTCTCCAGAACCGCGCTTAAGCGCTTTGCTAATTATTCCTTCACTATCACGTTTAAGATAAATATCAAAAATTTTTGCCGTGGCTTCCGCGTCACCACCTGCGCGGTGACGATCAAGTATCCTTATTCCAAGACTTTCAGCAAGCCGTCCAAGACTATAAGAATCCAATCCTGGAATTATTTTTCTGCCAAGCCTCACGGTACAAAGTTTTCGCGGAGCCCATTGAATGCCCGCATCCTCAAACTCTTTTTTTAAAAAACTATAGTCAAAGTGTGCATTGTGAGCTACGAAAATCCGGTCTTTTAACCATCCGTGAATCTCTTTTGCAATTTCTTCGAAGGAAGGTGCATTCTTCACCATCTCGTTGGTGATTCCCGTCAAACCCGTGATAAAATCAGGTACGTTGCGTCCCGGATTCAATAATGTTTGAAAACTACCCGTTATCTTTTGCCCATCGTGATGATACACGGCTATTTCGGTTACGCGGTGATTGTCCGCATATCCGCCTGTCGTCTCAATGTCTACAATGGCATACATGGTTCGAAGTTAGTAACGCAAGGGCTCTGTTAAAAATTCTGACAAGAGGTATTTTGTTTCAATGGCCGACTTCCTCCGTGAATTTGCGCTGAAGGCGCCTACGTTTGCTTTGTAAAACTATGACGCTATGTGTTTAGTTTTTTCACGTATAAAAATATTTTTAAGCACGTAGAAACATAGCATTTGCTTTTGCTTCTATCAAAAAAAGGTAGGCGCCTTCGGAAGAGTTAAACGGCAAAAATGCCATATGATCTGAATTTTTTTGCATCTTCAGTTCTAAATTCTATTCATGAATGCGATCATTCGTTTCCTTCTTTCCGGTGTTGCGGTAATGCTCACGGCTTATCTCCTGCACGGTGTGCATGTTGAGGATTATTGGGCGGCATTGCTTGTGGCGATTCTGATCTCATTTTCAAACGTGATTATCAAGCCTGTTCTGGTAATTCTCACGATTCCTATTACGGTGTTTACACTTGGGCTCTTCCTGCTGGTCATCAATGCTTTAATCATTTTGATCGTCGACTATTTTGTTGATTCGTTTACAGTTGACGGATTCTGGTGGGCTCTTGCTTTTAGTCTCATTCTGTCAATTTTTAATAGTCTTTTCAGCGACCTCACAAAAGACAAGAAGGATCCTAGATAGTCCATCAATTGATGTAGTCTGTGGCGTTGATCAATGCCATCCATCACACTTCCCATTTTAGGGATCGTTATTTTAAATAATTTCACATATACCTCACTTTGATCCTAACATGAAAAAGATGATTTTCCTTTTACTGATTGGCTTTGCTTCACAGGCACAACAGCTTGCCCCGCTCACAGTTGAAAAGATCATGCGCGATCCGAAATGGATTGGAGTTTCTCCGACGAATTTTTTCTGGAGTGAGGACAGCAAACAACTTTACTTTAACTGGAATCCGGATAAAAATCAAGGGGACTCGCTTTACACAATTTCTCGTACAAATCGGACGCCCCAAAAGGTCAGCCCATCGCTGAGGAGAAGTTTACCATCACAAAACGGTACCTACAATCGTGCCCAAAACAAAAAACTCTATGAAAAGAACGGGGATGTTTTTCTTCTTGACATTGTGACTGGGAATATTACACAAATAACCTCAACAAATGACCGGGAATCCAATCCATCATTTTCTTTCGACGAGCGAAAAATCATGTTCACTGCAAACTCGAATCTGTTTAGCTGGGAGATTGGTTCCGGCAGTTTTGCTCAACACACTGATTTTAAAAAAGGCACTAAAAAATCTGATTCAAAACTAAATGATCAAGAGAAATGGTTAAAGGCAGATCAGCTTGCCTATTTCCAGGTATTGCGTGAACGCAATGCAAACAAAAGAGCTAGCGAAAAAAACCAGAAAGCTGATCGACCTCGTCGGGCAAAAGAAATATACATCGAGGAAAATAATGTTGACCAGATACAACTCAGTCCAGATGGCAAGTTTATTACCTACCGCCTGTCAAAACAAAGCCCTGCGAAAAGTACGATCGTACCGAATTATGTAACAGAATCAGGGTTTACAGAAGACATTCCTGCGCGGACAAAAGTTGGTGGTGCGCAAGGCACGTCTGAGTTGTGGGTCTATTCTATTGATAAAGACACTGTGTTGTCTGTGAAGACGAGCGATATCCCAGGCATCCTTGACCTGCCCGATTACAAAAAAGATTATCCTGCAAAAGTTTTAAAAAATGATAACGCAAAGGAAAAAAAACCTGAAAACCGCGCCATTACAATTCAAGGCCCGGTATGGAGTGTGGACGGCAAGAACAATGTAGTAGTTGCACGCGCGCAGGACAACAAGGATCGTTGGCTCTTATCGCTTGACGTTGCTACTCAAAAAATGAAAGTAATCGACCGGCTTCATGATGACGCCTGGATTTCAGGCTTTGGATTTGGCGGCAGCAATTTCGGATGGATGAACAATAATCAAATATGGTTTCAATCCGAGGAGTCTGGCTACGCTCACCTATATACCTATGATTTCACAAATGGAAAGAAGCAGGCATTAACCTCGGGTAACTACGAAGTACAGCAGGTTGAACTCTCAAATGAAAAGAAATTCTTTTACATCACTACAAATGAATTTCATCCCGGAGAAAAGCAATTTTATAAGCTTCCGGTTAGTGGTGGAAAAGCAGAAAGACTGACAACGCTTACTGGCGCAAATGAATCCACCCTTTCACCCGATGAAAAGTGGATTGCTATCCGATATTCATTCAGCAATAAGCCATGGGAACTTTACCTTCAGGAAAATAAGCCAGGGGCAAAACCTTTGCAGATTACAAATTCAATTTCCAGTGAGTTCAAATCATACAATTGGCGAGAGCCGGAACTGACAACATTTAAGGCACGTGATGGAGCAGATGTTTATACCCGCGTATTCAAACCAGCAAATCCAAATGGTGCAGCGGTGATTTTCGTTCATGGAGCAGGTTATCTTCAGAATGCTCATAAATGGTGGAGTAGTTATTTCCGCGAATATATGTTCCACAATTTATTGACCGATCAGGGATATACTGTTCTTGATATGGATTATCGTGCAAGTGCAGGGTACGGACGGGACTGGCGCACGGGCATCTATCGTTTCATGGGCGGAAAAGATCTTACGGACAACGTAGATGGCGCCAAATGGCTTGTTGATAAGTATGGCATTGATCCAAAACGAATTGGGATCTATGGAGGATCATACGGCGGTTTCATTACATTGATGGCATTATTCACAACGCCTGATGTATTTGCGGCAGGAGCAGCATTGCGGCCCGTGACTGACTGGGCTCATTATAATCATGGTTATACAGCAAGCATATTAAATGAACCGACGTTGGATAGGATCGCTTATGCGAAAAGCTCTCCGTTATATTATGCTGATGGACTGAAGGGGCATCTTCTTATTTGTCATGGAATGGTTGATACCAATGTTCATTTTGAAGATGCGGTTCGTTTACAACAACGCCTTATCGAATTGGGCAAGGACAATTGGGAGCTTGCTGCCTATCCAATGGAAGATCATGGATTTGTCGAGCCCAGCAGTTGGACAGATGAGTATAAAAGGATACTGAAATTGTTTGATGAGAATTTAAAGAAATAGTCCAATCATGCCGAAAATATTTTAACCACCTAGGGAGGCACATAGGAATGTAAAAATCATTTTCTATGTGGTTAAAGATATTTAATGCATTGGCTTTCTCATGTACTGGTAAATTGAGATCAACAGAATTACCTATATCTTTAAGTAAAACCATCTCACGTGGGTATAGATGACATCACGCTCAATTTCGATCAGAGCAATCTCTGGGCACTGAACCTGTGTCTTGCGTTGATCATGTTTGGGATCTCGCTTGATCTGAAAGTTGAACACTTCAAACGCGTTATTGAATCTCCCAAGTCAGCCTTGGTAGGGCTTATAGCGCAGTTCATTCTTCTTCCTTTCGTGACATGGTTAATGGTCGTGATGGTTCAACCTCAACCCAGTATAGCGCTCGGGATGATCTTAATGGCAGCTTGTCCCGGAGGGGGCGTCGCTAATTTTCTTACTCATCTTTCAAAGGGAAATACTGCATTGTCTGTAAGCTTAACGGCCATCGGAACTTTCCTGGCGATTGTCATGACGCCTTTCAATCTTGCATTGTGGGGAAGCCTGTATGAGCCGACATCAGTTCTATTGAAGGAGATTCATCTTGACGCCTTCGATCTTTTCAGATCAATCTTATTGTTAGCGGGACTACCCCTTTCAATCGGAATGCTCTTCGCTCATTACTTCCCAACAGCAGCAAGTAAAATCGTTAAGGCTGTAAAACCGTTGTCGATCATCATTTTTGTTGCGTTCATTGTCATGGCTTTTTCTAATAATATTGATCACTTCATGACCTACATTCACACAGTTGTGTTCATTGTTTTCATTCATAATATTGTTGCCTTGCTTACCGGATACCTGACTGCAAAAACATTCAGACTTCCGCTGGCAGATCAAAAATCCATTGCCATTGAAACGGGTATCCAAAATTCAGGACTCGGGCTCTTCCTCATTTTTAGCTTTTTCGGAGGCCTTGGCGGAATGGCATTTGTTTCTGCATGGTGGGGTATATGGCATATCGTATCCGGACTAACGATCGCCGCTTATTGGTCGGCTAACGCAAGCGAAACACAACCTGTCTAACGTGCAGCGTATTTGGTACTATTTCTTACGGTTCTATGTCCGCTTTGGTTTATACTTCTATTTTAGAAGAATAATTCTGCGGGGTCAATACAATATTCCTAAGGGTCCAGTGATTTTTGCAGCCAATCATCAGAATGCATTTATGGATGCATTGCTGATCGTCTGCTTCACTTCACATTTTACCCATTTTCTGGCCAGAGCTGATATTTTTAAGGAACGTTTTACTCGATGGATTCTAGGGACGCTTAACATGATTCCCATTTACAGAATCCGCGATGGAAGACGGACGCTGTCGGAAAACGCAAAAACTTTCGACGCATGTTATCATCTTTTCGCAAAGAACGAGGCAGTGGTCATTTTTCCTGAAGGAAATCACGGAAGCCAAAGAAGAGTTAGACCTCTCAGTAGGGGCTTCACCAAAATCGTTGCTGAAGCTCAACTTAGGGATCCCAATTTAAAAATCTCAATAGTCCCCGTCGGGCTGAACTATTCCAGCCATCAGGAATTTAGAAGTAGTGTTAGCATTCACTTTGGAAAGCCAATCACTACTGGCGACTTTCCTTTTGATGCAAATACGCTTCGTGTTGAGCTGGACTCTCAACTAAAAACACTGACTACTCACATTGACGATCTTCATCACATTGATGAGACTTATCAAAAATTAATTGCATCAGGCATTGATTTTTTAGATCCGGAAGATTCCAATAGGAGAATCTCTCAAATTCAGAAGGGTGAAAAGATAGATAACCAAATAGCTAATAGAAATGGTTCAGCACCATTACAATTGCCGCGTTATATGGCAATCACTATTAATTTTTTCCCACTTCTACTTTGGAGAAAGATCAAATCCCGAATTAAAGATCCTGTCTTCATCACGTCATTAAGATTCGGGATAGGTATTTTTGCCTTCCCTGCGTTCTATTTTTTTATCGGGGCAATTGCCTGGTTATCTGTCGGAAAAATTACGAGCTTGCTCTGGATGGCTATTTCCTTTCCCTCTATGCTTTTTTATAAAAAATAATTAACCTCCTACGTAAATTTTATTCAACGAATCGAAAGGAGTCATTACCTTTCCTTTTTATAACTCACTACTAATGAAAAATCTTCTGTTGAAAATGAGTGCGCTGTCACTCAGTCTGGTTATTCTCTCCTCTTGTGAAAAGAAAGAAACATTGAATGATACATTCGTCCGTATTAACAAAGAGGTACTTGAAAACTCACAGGCATATACCACTTTGAAAGAAGCAACGTCTACTATCGGGCATCGGTTAACCGGATCGGAAAACGGTCACAAGGCAGAAGAATACACTTATAATAAGTTCAAAGAATATGGATTCGATGATGTTGCCTATCAGGAGTTTGAAGTGAAAGCGTGGTCACGCGGAGACATAAGCGTTATCATCGATGGAGTAATCGTGCCAGCGGTTACGCTTGGTCATTCGCCCGTAAAGGCAGATGTCACAGGCGAAGTGGTTGATATGGGAAATGGGTTGGAAATGGATTATGAAGGAAGAGAAGATGCCGTTAAAGGTAGGATCGCATTCATTTATATTGGAATACTAGACGGGAGTAAAGAAGGAATTCGCAATCTTCATCGAAGTGAAAAGGCGGCGATTGCAATAAATCATGGTGCAATAGGGTTAATAGTTTTTAATCAAGTAAAAGATAGTGTACTACTTACCGGCACCGCTTCTGTAACAGGGGAGTTGATCCCTATTCCGGCGGTGTGTATCGGCAAGGAAGTTGGCGCAACGATCAAAGAGAAATTAAAGGCAAAAAAAATACAGGCACATATCACAATGACCAACCATAGCGATCTGATCAAAGCTAGAAATGTCATTGCTACTCAAAAGGGTTCTGAACTTCCAGATGAGAAGATTGTAATAGGTGGTCATCTTGATTCATGGGACCTGGCCACTGGCGCCATTGATAATGGCATTGGATCATTCTCTGTACTGGACATGGCACGTGCATTCAAAGCAAATCATCTGAAGCCTAAAAGAACCGTTCAATTTGTGATGTTCATGGGAGAAGAGCAAGGCTTGCTTGGATCTCATTACATGGTAACGGAAGCCGTGAAAGATGGTTCTATCGAAACCATCAAGGCCATGTTGAATTTCGATATGACTGGAAATCCTGTGGGCATTAACGCTGGTGGAAAAATTGAAGACACCACGTTCTATAAAACTCTCGGTGCAGAGATTCAGAAGATCGATACCATTTTCAAAAACAAACTCACCAATACGTCTGGCCTGCACAGTGATCATCAACCGTTCATGCTGGAGGGCATTCCGATCGTGTCAATGCACAGCAATCTGGACCGTTCCATTTATGGCTGCTATCATTCGGACTGTGATGACTTCAATCTTGTAAACGAGGAGCATCTTCGAACAACTGCACGATTCGGCACCATGTTACTTTACGGAATCGCTAATGCCGATAAGCTTCCCTCAACCAAAATGGATAGCGAAACAACAAAACAATTCATGATCGACAACAATTTAAAAGAACCGTTGATCCTTGCCGGAGATTGGAAATGGGAGAAATAGAAGGTCAAATATTAAAGACGAAAGACCAACGTCAGTAAAAGGGTTAATTCAACCCTGACCCTCCTTGCTTACCGTTGTAACTTTCAACTTGGGCACGTGTTAAAATTGTACTCAAAGGAAATTTGCTGCAAGAGTCAGTGAAATGTAATACCTGTCTTGATTGCCAACTGGCACAGGCGCCGATGCCATGTACTTCATAACTGCACAATGCAGATGAAGCTCCGTTCTCTGATTTTTTTATGATCTGGTAGTAAGATGATTGATCGCACTCACCGCAACTGGCACAAATTATCAGTAATAGGAAAAACAGGTATTTCATAAGATTTGAAAGTCCCTATTGATACCACAGAAATCCTCAAACTCGCGCAAAAAGACTGGGGCAACGCCAAATGGTTAATCCAAACGCTAAACGAACCATTCTGATCGCTCAGTTAATTGGTGCTGTGGGTTACCTGTTTGAAAGCTTCTTAATCGCAGCCTGGAATTTACTGCTGATACTAGAGTAAGCCTGATGAAGCTGATTCTTTACAACCCACTGACCATTGACGAGTGTCCCCAGATTATTGGTGGAGTCTCCGGTGTAAACCACTGACGTGAGAACATTCTTCAACTGAGTTGACTGCAATAAATAAGAAGTTGAATCCACAATCAAAGCATCGAGCGACTGACCGATCTCAAAATGGTCTATCTCATCATAGCCCATTGCTTTTCTGCCACGCGTCACTGACTCGTCAATCATATACTTTGCCCCATCATTCTCAAAGGTATTTCTTTTGTTTGTCACTAGCCGTTGGCGATAGTCAATCATTCTGAACTCTTCCATCGGATTTAACCCAATATTACTATCGGTACCAATCGACCAATGTCCACCCAGCTTGCAGAATTCTTTCATTCGGAAAATTCCATCACCAAGATTTCCTTCTGTGGAAGGACACAGAATGACATTGGCGTTAGATGCTGCAAGCTTTGTTAATTCATCATCATTCAAATGAGTTGAATGAACAAGATGAAAGCGCTCGTCGACGGGAAGATTTTCAAGAAGCCATTGCATTGGTCGCTTGCCGCAATATGAAAGACAGTCTTCTACTTCTCTCATTTGTTCGGAAACATGAAGATGAAATGGCAATTCCTTCGGACCCTGTTGGAAAGTTGTAACGATGTCTTTTAGATCTACCGCCCTTAATGAATGGACACTCAATCCAAGCCTGGAATGTTCGTAGTTTTTAATGACTTTTTTTGATGCTTCCAGCAGTCGGAAGTAATCGCCTGGTGTTTTAGAAATAAATCTTCGCTGTCGGTCTTGTGGATCCAAACCAAATCCACCTTTTTGATAGAAGACGGGTACGAGTGTGACTTTTATCCCAGCAGTTTTGGCGGCAGCAACCATTCGCTCTCCCATCTCGGCAAGATTGGAATACGGTTTACCGGCTTTATCATGATGCAAATAATGAAACTCCGCCACATGTGTGTATCCATGACGAAGCATTTCAGAATACAGCATCGCAGCGATCGCCTCCGCGTCATCAGGTCCAACCAGAAGGGCACACTTATACATCTCCTCACGCCAGGTCCAGAAGTCGTCGTCCTTATTTGAGGGATGATTCTCTGCCAATCCTGCCATTGCATATTGGAAAGCATGAGAATGAGCGTTCTGAAATCCCGGAAGTGCATACCCCGCAATTGCTTCGATTGCCGAACCAGCTGGATCAGGTTTATCTGACAAATATTGAATTACTCCGTTTTGATCTACCCCTACATACGCTGGGGCAAGCCACTGTTTAAGCTGAAGTAGTCCTTCGAAACGAAAATAGTGAAGTGGTTTGCTTTCACTCATAGCACTTCAATCAAGGCTTGAAAATTATTTTTTAGAAGGCTGCGCATCTTTTCAGCACGTGTCTTGTTGTATTTTTTCTCATCGTCATTCATGTAATTGACTTTGGTCATTTCCAGCTGGAGGGCATATTGGTTCTCTTCTGGTTTACCAAAATGCCGGGTGATGTAGCCGCCTTTGAATGGATGATTGTGATTTATGGAGTAGCCTCCTGTTTTTAATGTATTAAGCACCGTCTTAATTAACACTGGTGAGCTGGACGACCCATCAACATCGCCAAGGATAAGATCAGGAAATTTATCTTTTTGAATAGTTGGAACTATTTGCCGAATGGAATGACAATCCCACAGCAGAACTCTTCCGTGTTTTTCTTTAAGCTCCGTAAGCAATTCATTTATCCTCTGATGATACGGCTCATAGTATAACTTCACTCTTCTTTCAACTTCTTTAGAAACTATTGATTTCCGTTCATCGAGATAAAGAGGTTCTCCGAGGAAAGTTGTGGTCGGACAAAGCTCTGTGATAATCCGTCCATCCGTATACAACGGCTTGCTTTTAGGATCACGATTAAGATCAATAATCCAGCGGCTATAATGTGCAGCGATCATAGTGATGCCCATCTCCGTCACAAAATCATATAAGATATCCACAAACCAATCCGTATCATCGGGAGCAATCGCACGCTCAGGTTTGAATTGTTCGATCAGTTCATCTGGAAATGCTGTTCCACAATGGGGCACGCTTACTAAAATGGGGACTTCAGAATTTTTAGGTGGAATTATTCTCAATGGCTCCAATTGATTATGATCATTTATCCATGAATCTTGACCTCAATTCTTCCGTGATCTTCCTCGCATGCTCCGCCTCGGCATTCACATCAGGACTTTTTCTTCTTCTTCTTTTTTGACGTATCCTCTTCCGGTACAACGGTTGTCTCCGTAACAGGCTTCACTTCCAAAACCGGTGGTTTAGGTCCTTGTGGTTGCTTTAATGCACCCAATTCTTCCCGCGCGGCGTTCAATTCATTCCTGAGATATTCTTCAGAGCTTGATCCGATTCTTGATTTAAGGGCCAATATTCTTGTAAACGCCTCATCTATCCTCTCAGATTTTATTAATCCTCTTTCCACTAAAGATTTTATGATTGCATGAACTTTCGTAATCGTGCGCTCTTCACTACCCTGTATATTATTCGAAAAGCATAAAAGGTCTACCCCTGCATTGATGGCAAGCCTGATCGCTTCTTCCAAACCATATTGCTTTGTAATGGCCTGCATCTGCATGTCGTCTGAGAAAACAACTCCATCAAAATGATATTGCTTGCGCAAAAGACTATCGATCATGCGTTTTGAAAGGGTCCCCGGATAACCGGCTGGATCAAGCTGCCGATTGACAATGTGTGCGCTCATAATTGCATCTACTGAACCTGCCATCAATAATTTTTGATAGGGAATTAATTCAGCAGCAGTCCATGATTTGGTAACATCGGCCACGCCGAGATGAGTGTCCTCCAAGGAGCTACCGTGTCCGGGAAAATGTTTCAAAACCGTGGCCACGCCAAACTTTCTATGCGGCTTAATAAACTCTTCTGCAAAGAGTGCAACCGAATCAGGATTAGATGAAAATGATCTTCCGCTTTTTACAATCACCGTGTTGGCAGGATTCACGGCGACATCCACTACCGGCGCAAAGTTCAGATTAATACCGAGGCCGGCGAGTGTTGCTGCTGTCGCTTCTGCATAAAACCGAACGGAGTCAAGCGTCTTCGCTTTACCCATTTCCTGTGCTGTGATCGATCTAGTAAATCCGTACTTATCTTTTAGACGATTCACCTTTCCGCCTTCCTGATCAATCGCTACGATCAGTGGTATTGACGCTGCCTTTTGATAGGTCCAGATAATTTTTTTGAGCGGAGCAAATGAAGAAGTACCCTTTGGAATATTTTTTTCAAAGATCAGAATGGCACCGACCCTGCCGGCTTTTATTTCTTCAATCAATCCGTTGTCAACTTTTGCCGCTGGAAGGCCTATCATCAACATCTGTCCGATCTTTACGTCGAGCATGTCTTTGTTCTGTGCCAATAATGATGTGGTTAACAGTAAAAAAATAAAACCACTGCTAATTTTTTTCATAGATTTTTTTCAAAAGTTCTTCCATCCTTTTTCTGACATCAGCGGTCGGAGCTGTAAAGTTATTATTCATCCAGCTAAAGATGAATGTTTGTCCCTTCTTCGTCGTGATGTAGCCACTCAGGATGTGATTATTACTAAGAGTGCCTGTTTTCCCATAGATAAAGGGTTTTTCAGCTTTGTAGTAGTTCTTAATAGTTCCTTTTTGACCTCCAATTGCAAGTATTTCGAAGAGTCGTTCCCTTGAAATCGTGGAATAAATTTTTTCCCACAACCTAATAACGGAGCGTGGCGTAAACAAATTATACCTCGACAATCCTGAACCATCTACCCAGGATGGAGCATCGGGCAGATCAGCCAGCAAGTTCTTCTTCATGTACCGGATGGCTATTTCTGGTTTTAATGAATCACTTAAAGCATTAGAGCACATCAAAAGTAATTGCTCTGCAATAAAATTATCACTCTCCTGCATCATCGTTTTATAAATGCTATCCGCTCTAACGGAGGAGTGGAGATTGATTGCATTCGCGGGAAGATTCATGGAGATCAGTTTCACTTCTCTTTTCAACGTATCCATGAGTAACTTTATCAGCAATTGATCGCTGTAGTGAAAAGGAATTTTCCATTCTGTTGGTCTGTCGGTTTTTCCCGGTGTATAGGAAAGATCATTTGAACTTATTCCGCGCTTCATTTTTGACCGCTCTTCTGTTGATGGCGGATTTATAGTGTACACAAAAACATCGGGAGAAGCCGAGACGCTTTTAAATTGCCTTTTTACATGGGAATAATTTCCATAAACAGGAAAGGATGATCGCTC
>JBBRFP010000002.1:0-24099 GCA_038241465.1 Cytophagales bacterium
CCATGGGATTTCCCAATCCCGCTGTTGTTTACGCCTCCAAACGGAAGATTAGGATGGGTAAACTGTAAGATGCATTCATTTATACAAACTCCTCCGGCTGATGTATTCGAAAGAATGAATTCCCGAAAAGATTTCGTGTGGCTGAAAATATAGAGGGCAAGTGGCTTGGCGCGATCATTGACCATACTGATAATTTCCTCTTTGCTACTGTAGCTAAGAATGGGCAAGAGTGGCCCGAATATTTCGTCTTCAAGAATTTTTGAATCCGGCGAAACGTTGGAAAGGATTACCGGAGGTATAAAATTAGTTTTATCATTAATGGTTCCCATGACTTCCGGTGTGGCCCCTCTTTCCACTGCATCCTTCAGCAAATCATTTACACGATGAAATTGCTTGATGTTCACAATGCGTGCATAGCTGGATGAGTTTTCACTCACTAGGCCACCTTCACCAAATAAATTCTGAGTCTCCTTTTTCAAAAGATCAATAAATGGTTGTCTGATCTGCTCTTCTATAAGAATATAATCCGGCGCAATACATGTCTGTCCGTTGTTCATAAACTTTCCAAAGGCAATCCGTTTCGCGGTATCTTTAAGATTAGCCGAGGAATCTATAATCGCAGGAGATTTCCCTCCTAACTCCAGGGTGATTGATGAAAGGTGTTTGGATGCAGCTGCCATCACGATCTTGCCTACCGATGGGCTGCCTGTAAAGAATATGTGATCAAATGGTAATTCAAGCAAGGCTTGTGAAACTTCCACCCCTCCTTCTACAACCGTTGCTACATCTGCTTCAAAAATTTCTCCGATCATTTCATTCAACAACCGTGCGGTTGAAGGAGTCATCTCCGAGGGTTTGATGATCGCCGTATTACCAGCGGCAATACATGATACCAATGGCCCGACACACAGGTTAAAAGGAAAATTCCATGGTGCAATGATCAAGCAAACGCCTTTTGGCTCGTAACGAATCTCGGCCCGCGTGCCTATATAAGAAAGTGTCGCGTCAATTTTCTTTGGTCGTGACCATTCTTCAATGTACTTCAGCGCGTGTCGTATTTCTGTAAGAACTGGATAGATTTCAGAGGTATCTACTTCAAGTAATGGCTTATGAAAATCAGCATGAACGGCCGTTTTGATCCTTTCACGATTTGCTGTTATCCATGCTTCAACCTTTCGAAGTCTGTTTATTCTGTCTTTTAATAGCTCTGTACGAAGCTCCAGGCTCTTTTTTTTTTGCCCCTGAAAGACATGCGCTAATCTTTCTTGAATGGGCTTTTCGGCCTTGATTTCCATCTTTTTGCGGCTTATTGTCTAAAAATAGCCCTTTTAGAAGTATCCACCTAATGTTACCCCAATGTTAAGAATGTTTGATTTGTGTTACCTGTGTGTTAAGTTTATTATTAATATGTTAAGAGCAGGGGTGAAAACGATCTTATTTACATACTTAATAATGATAAGCTTTGCGGGCGAATCGCAGGGCAGGCTCGATGAATTGCTCGCCACCACCAGGGCAAATGAGGCCTTTGTGAATAATGCCAAATTAGAAGTTGAAAGAATCATTCAACCGCTTTTAACGTCTCATTCGTCCGATCAAAAACTTTTACGCGCTGCCTTCCATCGCATGCACAGCAACTTTCTAAAGAAGTATGAACCGTATGCTGACTTTAATCAGGTCTTTGAAACAGGGACCTACGACTGCCTCACGGCTACAGCACTGTTAAGTCAGCTACTTGAGCGATTGAATTTTCGCTATGAAATTATAGAAACGAATTATCATATTTTTTTGATAGTTCAAACATCACATGGCGAAGTATTGCTTGAGACTACAGATCGATGGGGTGGATTTGTCACTGACAAAGATGCTATTGCAAAACGGACAGGTGACTACAGATCGAATCTGCTTGCATCAAATGATTCAGACAAAAAATATCAATACTCTTTTAAACTTTACCAGGCAATTTCCCCTGAAAAACTCACAGGACTCTTGTATTTCAATCAGGCGGTAAAAGCCTTCAACAAGCATGAATGGATCAACTGTGCAAGCCTGCTTGAAACATCCTACAAACTTTATGAATCTCCCCGTTGTGTTGAATTGGGATCTGTCTTAATTCGTACGGTTACGGAAAACTCCTCCGAAGAGAAAACAAAAGAAGCGTGTCTTGCTCATCTGAAACATCTTTGGATAAAAAGAGCAGAAAGTGTAGCGGTGTACTGACCTAAAGTTGACTGTTTGACATTGGACGTATGCTATTCGAAATGTCTTTGATGTCGAATACGAAATGCCAAACACCGAACGTCGAAGTAATTGTTTGTTGGTAAGCCTGAACAATAAAAAAGGGCCGAAGCCCTTTCCATTCCTGACATCTATTCGTTGATCAATTCTCTAGGATACGTGCCTCTACCCGCCTATTGAGCTTGTGTGCTTCTTCGGTATTTTCCCTGCTTATGGGCTGCGCACCCCCAAAAGCCTTCGTCTTCACCTTATGTTTCGCTACCCCTCTTGATAGTAAATATTTTCTTACTGCATCGACACGTTGTTGTGAAAGCTTAAGGTTCAGCTTCGCGTCCCCGCGGGTATCGGTGTGACCCTCCAACTGGATTACCATGTTTGGATTGCTATGAAGCATTTGAGCTACTGAATTCAATTCGGGATAGGATTCCGGGGTAATGATCGAGGATCGCTGCTGAAAAATTAGGGCATCAAGACGCATGACCTTACCTACGGTATGCGTTGTTTCTGCCGCTTTTGCTGCAGAAACTGGCAAACCCAATGGCACATCCTGTATTACCTTACGCTCTGTATTGGCGGTAGCCGGATCGAGCATATACTTCGCAGAAGAGAACCCAGGTGCTTCAATAAGAATTTCATACTTCTCCTTGGCATACAATGGAAACGAAAATTCCGATCCGCTTAATATTCCAACCATGTTACCATATGGTAAACTTTGGTAAGAGATCTTCGCTGAAACCGGCTCCTTCGTTTCGTTATTAAAAATCTTACCTGTTGCATAAACAAGAGTATCCTGTTTTTGAGCAAACGAGGTAAAGGAGATTAGCGCACCAAGGATACTTAGTACGTTAACTTTTTTCATTGTTTTTATAATTTAATGATTTTGAATTCAACACGCCTGTTCTTCTTACGGCCGTCTTTTGTATCGTTGGTTTCGATTGGCTTGGTCTCACCAAAGAACACAGTTGATATCCTGCTTCCATCAATTCCTTTATCAGTCAGATACTTGGAAACTGATTTCGCACGCCATTCAGACAACTTGAGATTATAGTCTTCAGGACCTGTTGCATCCGTGTGACCGGTGATCTCGACCGTCATCGTATTCTTCTGATTCATCAGTTCAACCAGCCTGTTTAATTCAGGGAACGATTCTGATTTAAGAACCGCCTTATTAAAATCAAAGAAAATATTGTTCAGCGCGATGACCGCATCTGGTTCGATAGGAGTAACTCCGATTGGAGCCAAGCGGAAATCCTGCGTTTGAACAGTTCCATCTTTCGTTACATTAGTCAGATCAAGACTTTGACTTTCGGAGATATGTCCGGCTGCTTCGGCACGCACACCATATTTTTGTCCCGCTGGCAGATGGATTTCGTATTCCCCTGTTTCAGGATTTGAATATACGACACCAACTTCCTTACCATCAGGAAGGCGTTCATATATAATCTTAGCTCCGACAGGTTTACCTGTTTTGCTATCGATAAGTTTTCCACGCACGATAACAACTGGCTCAGGATTTTTATAGACTGGTAATTTTACACGGTAAATATCAGCGTTGTCTTCAGTGATGCCACGAGAGTAATATGCGAATTCGCTCGTTGAAGGAATATTGAAAAAGAGATCGTCAAGTTTTGAATTAATATCCGGTCCCATGTTTTGTGGCTCAGACCAGTTCATCCAGGTATCATCCAGACGTGTTGATACATAGACATCTGAACCACCAAATCCGCTAAAGCCATTTGATGAGAAGTATAATGTTTTATCATCCGACGCAAGAAATGGCGCCGATTCCTCATTTGCTGTATTGAGGATTGCTCCCATGTTAAGGGGTTCAGACCAAATGCTGTCCTGTTTTTGAAAACTTACATAAAGATCGCGTCCACCTTTGGAATCTTCACGCTCAATTGACATGATCAATGTCTTTTTTGTATTGGCTAAAAAGTAATTTGCCTTTTCATTAAAGTTGTAATCATTCTCAATATTCATCGCCATTGGCTTAGTCCATTTTCCAGCAATGTTCGTACTCATTGAAACGCCAGCGAGCATTTTACCATTTGGCATGTATTTGTTTCCGAGGATCAACACAGAATTCCCATCAGGTGTTGTTGCCACAGCGTTGACAAAATTTGGTCCGGCGTTGTTAAACTCAGGACCCATGTTTTTAGACAAGGTCCATTTTCCATCATTCCCTAATTCGGAAAACCATATATCTTCTTTGTCGTTTACACCACCAATATTATCAGGGTGATTTTTCCGCGAGAAATAAAGGGTCTTTCCATCGGGAGAAAGAAGCGGATTTAATTCGCTCACATTACTATTGACATTCTCATCGAGGCGCTCAACAACTAAACCACCGGCAAGTAATTCCGGGAACGGTATCTCGGCAATAATTGGAATGTTTACATCTGAGATCGCAACAGCGTCTATTGAAAAATAATCAGGCAGTGCTGTTCCATCAAATTCAAGCTTTACGGCTGCGACTTTATAAGGTGTCTTTTCAATAACCACATTCAGCATCCGTCCCTTGAAGGGAATCAGTCCTGGATTAAAACTTTTAATCAGGTGCTCAGTACCATTTTCTTCATAAACATACACTTTGAACAAAGCGCTTGGATTATGAGACTCGGCAATGGCAATCTGTTCGATCTGCATTGGTTTAGCGTAACCAAGTTTCAGGAATTCCTGTCTTTTCGGTTTATCGGGTGTCCATGCATTGGGATTCTGACCACCCTCCGGTAAGACGTTTGGCTTGCCCAGCGCTTGCTGTGCAGAATACTGAACAGGCGTGAGCTCAGTCGAGAACTCAAGGACTTTAGTAGCCCATTGCACAACCTGGCCTTGTCCCTGAAAACTACAAAGTAAAAATAACAGGAACGGGAGTAGATATCTCTTCATGCGTGAAAATGGAAATAGAGTGGATTTCAAAAGACTAATCTAGGTAAATTTTTAAAAAAGATAACGTCTGGCTACGGCGTGTCCCTAGCTAAAGTTATTGTTCAAAGATAGAATATATTATTCAAGGGAGGTCTTATTATAGAGCAGGAATCCTATGTGCAGGAGGATTCCAAGCTGGTTTTTAGGATCGTCATAGTAATTGGCGCTGAGGCTGATGGGCCCTATTGTTGAATGCAACACAAAACCAGCCGTCGCGGCAAGGTAAATTTTGGTCAATTCCCCTGACAAAACAGGTTTTTGGTTTTCGCCTCTTACGATTTGCTCGAAAGGCTTGAAAATATAGCCCTCGAGCCTAAAATCAAGGTTTTTTCGTAAGGAAATAACGTTTCGCCAACCCCCGGCGACGAAGTTAAATGCCCTGAAATTCTCAAGAAATAGGGTTCTGCTGTCCTGAATTGGGAAGAAACCCGGTGCATTAATAACAGTCCCCTCAAAGTTGGCAAAAAGGGGTTGGTTCGAGACAACCGCATGCAAGTAATATCCGGAGCTATATACACCCGTCCGGAAATACTGTTCCATGATCAGCGACCCTCTGAACCAGGTACGATGCTCGTTCTCAACACGAGTGGTGTTCCGAAGCACTGACGTAGACCCCGGGATGAGTTCTTCGGTAACGTTGAACATGTCGAGACCAAAATCGAAGGATTTCCCGGTCGACGCATACTGCTTCCTGTTGAGCGTGTTTGTTAAAAGATGAACCCCATACCTGCCTCCCGTCAGAAATAATTTATCCAGCGTATCAGTTGATACTAGTACATCACTGTCAATGTACTGATCACTATTGCTAATGAAATGTGCCGATGCTGTTGCTTTAAATTTTTTACCAACCGGTAAACCAATCGTGACCCCCAATTTCCTATCAATGCGATCAAGGATTGTTGAATTCGATTTCTTTACAATGATATCGTTGCCTTCGGTAAAATTCCAGCTATTAAATGTTGCTTCCGGCTCTAAATAAAATTGTCCAAAGTTCGGGAAATCAAGTCTTGCCTTTAGCTGGGCTGATTTATAAAAGCTGCCAGTGTAGAAATTTGCGCTCGCATGAGTAAGTAGCCGGTTGAAGTAATAGTAATTCAATCCCAAAAAGATATTGCTAATGTTGCGCGTTGCAATTACGCCTCCGAAGTCAACCTGAAAATTATTATTGGGCCGTCTTACCAACTGAAAATTAAAGTGCCTAGTCTTTGAATTAAAAGTAAAGCTTGGATAAATATTCTTAAAATAATCTTCCGATACCAGCCTGTAATAACCAGATTTGACATCTCCAAAGTAAAGAGGGCGTTTTCCACTCTTAAAGAACCGATTAATGTATCGCTGTTGATGGGTATTGAATCCACGCATCGCAATGTTATCTACTAGCAGGGGGCTTGTTTTATTATTGAATGCGTTTCGGGCAAGGGATACATCCTCACATGCTCGTCGCGCTGTTATCTTGGCTTTGATCTCCGGCATCATGCGCATGGTCTCTGCGTAGCCACTATCGATCAGTGCCTTTGCTTTGTTGAAATCAAAACCCGTAAACGATTTTAAGTTCGGCTGAATATAAATGCCTGTAGCTGGAACATCTTTTGGATTGGATTTATCAAGAAGCAGATACAATAGTGATCGGGAAATAAGTTTATCATCCTCATCCGTGGGATACTCATCGTAGATCTTACTCGACACATTGCAACCTATAACAATATCCGGATTGAATTCCTTTTGGGCTACATCGATAGGAAAATTATTATAAACACCTCCGTCAAATAAATATTGACCATCAATACGGATCGGATTATAAAAAAAAGGAACTGTTTGAGTTGCCCGAAGCGCATCTCCCACGGAACCCTTTTTCAGAATTACTTCTCGTTGGGTAAAGATCTCCGCCGCAACAAGGCGCAACGGAACAAACAAACTATCGAAATTTCCATTGGCTATGGCAGAAGGCTGGGCCATTTTTTCTGCCATCGCAAAGTTCAATGAAATGTCATTGGCCAGACTGCTATTGAAGTTGAATGCGAAGGTTGAATCAAGTGACAGATTTAGCTTTACAAAAAAAGGCCGGTTATCAGTCTTGTTATAATAATAGTTGTACCCGTCTTCCAATTGCCCATTAATCCATCGCAGCAAATTGTCGGTGAGCATGGTTTCTTCAATCTGAGCCGGACTCATTCCCGCAGCGTAACATCCTGCAATAATGCCACCCATTGATGTTCCGACCACATAATCAATTGGAATATCATTCTCTTCCAACGCTTTTAGCATACCAATATGGGCGATTCCTTTGGCCGCGCCTCCGCTCATCACAACAGCAACTTTCTGTGCTTGAGTTGTAAAGCTAAATAAGACCAATATGCCAAACAGGAATTTGTTCATCGCTCTTCTTTCCCTACCAGCTGGCGCGGAAAACCATTCTAAATTATTCAGAAGTATTAAAAGAAACTATATTCTCAGTTTCTTGCCACCATGATCGGCGGTTCAGGAAGAGGGATCAGATCAAGTCGCTTTATTACACCCAATTTAGCCTCTTCAAACTGTGGAATAAACTCTTTTTTTATTGGCTCGGAAGGAGGCAGCTCTACCCGTAGCGCATCAACCTGAACGCCATTCCTCCAAAACCTATAACATAGGTGCGGACCTGTTGCCAGGCCTGTGCTTCCAACAAATCCTATCATCTCCCCTTGTCGCACCCTCATGCCTGCGTGTATGCCGGGAGCGATTTTTGACATGTGAAGATATTGTGTTGTGTAGGTTCCGTTGTGACGGATTTTTACATAGTTGCCATTGTTGGATTTGTACTGCGCTTCTTCAACGACACCATCACCGACTGACCGAATAGGTGTCCCCGTTGGAGCAGCAAAATCAGTACCGAGGTGAGCACGATAAACTTTCGCTACCGGATGGAAACGATTCAGATTATAGCGTGAGCTGATTCGGGTGAATTCAATTGGATACTTCAACAAAGCTTTACGCAGACTTTTTTGGTTATCATCAAAGTAGTCAAGGCCGTTACCCTGATCAAACGGCACCGCATAGTAGGGTTGATTGAAGTGCTCGAAATAGATTCCAAGAATCTTCCCGATACCTATTGCCTGGTTTCCTACCTGCATCTCTTCGTAAAAAAGTTTAAAGCGATCGCCTTTTTGCAATCGTGCAAAATCGATCTGCCAGGCAAAGATGTCAACGAAACGATTGGTGAGCTCGTGAGAAATTCCAAGTTGGTCGATCGTTTGAGAAAGGGATGAGCCGATAACGCCTGCAACTTCTTTTTCAAGTGTTACGACTGGTCGACGACCTGTTTCCACCCGCATGGAATCCTGAAAATGAAAAACATAATAATCAATCGGATTAGGTTCATACACGAGCGCCCTGATGGACTTCAATGAATCCTGTTCGGCAATCAGTGTGTATTTCTTGTCTGTTGAAATTTTTCTAAAGTCAAATGTTTCGCGTGAAAGTAGCCTTAGCTGTTGCTGAACGTGAGGAGGCACATAATATCCCTCGAGCAAATCACTAAACCGTTGATTTCTTTTCACAACATCTTCAACAATATGAAGATCATTGACCACGATTCCATAAAGAACAATGGGTCTTGCTACTTCTTTTTCAATGCGTTGAGATTGCTGAACCGATTCTTCAGCCATCATTTCTTCCTTCCACTCGAAAACCAGAATGGGATCAATTAAAAGAAATCCTGCTGTTATTAATGCAACCCCAACTCCAACACCTGCTACAATTTTCCAGCTTTTCACGATAATGAGATTAACAAGATTAAAAAATGATATAACGCTCAAAAATCAATTTCAAATCTACAAAACTTAAAGGAATTTTAGATTTTGTGATTTTAAAGAGCTGAAGGTCAGTTTTTTTATGCAAACAGGCTGGAAAGGAATGCGTCGCCGTGGGTTCTCACTACCGTTAATAACTGCTGATGGGCGGACCAGGTTTGATGGGATTACAGGATTACTCAAAAGGTAATCATCAAAAAAGTGTATTTAATTAAATTGTCCTATCAGAATGCAAATTACTTATAAAGCTCCTTGTACTTCTTCTTCCCTTCATCCAGAAACTTTACAAAATGATCGACGCTTAAATCGTAAGGTTTAGGTGACACAAGCACTTTCTCATCCTTACCAACAAGAACATAGAACGGCTGGGCATTATTATTAAGATTTGTTATCTGCAGATCAGCATGTTGTTTGCCAATGGTCTTCTTTACTTTTTTATCATACGTTGATGTATACCATTCACTTTCCGGCAATTCGGTTTTATCGTCGACATAAAGGGCAACCACTACATAATCATCTTTCAATCGCTGCAGTACCTGTGGATCAGACCATACCCTCGCTTCCATTTCACGGCAATTAGTACAACCATGTCCGGTGAAGTCAATAAACAATGGCTTGTTCTGCTGACGTGCGCAGGCAATTGCCTGATCATAATCAAAGTATCCATTCAATCCATGAGGCAGATGAAGGAACTCCGAATATTTTGGCACATCACATATTTCATTCACTTTATCCTTTCTGTTTATTCCAATGAGATCAAAGTCGTGAGTTGACATTGGTGGAAGATAACCCGCTAATGCTTTGAGCGGAGCACCCCACATTCCTGGTATAAGATATATAGTGAAGGTAAAAACAATAATTGCCAACGAAATTCTAAGAACACTTACTTTTTTGTCTTCGGCATCAGCGCCGGTATCACCCGGTAGAAGAAACCCTTTCATCAAATAACTTCCAATCAACGTTGCGATGACGATCCAAATGGCAAGATTGATTTCACGATCGAGAATTCTCCAATGAAACGCCTGATCGGCAATGCTTAAAAATTTGAACGCCAATGCTATTTCAATAAATCCAAGAACAACCTTGACGGTATTAAGCCAGCCGCCTGACTTAGGCAACGACTTCAACCAACCGGGGAAAAACGCGAACAGTGTAAATGGAATCGCGAAAGCAGCAGAGAAACCAAACATTCCAATGATTGGTTTTACAAACTCGCCACCCGCTGAAGAAACTAAGATACTGCCAACCAGCGGACCGGTACAGGAAAAGGAGACCAGTACAAGGGTGAACGCCATAAAGAATACCCCTGATAACCCTCCTTTTTCTGATTGCTGATCTACCTTATTAATAAAGGTGCCAGGCAATGTAATCTCAAATAATCCAAGGAAAGAAAGACCGAACACAATAAATACAGCGAAGAATATAAGGTTTGGAATCCACTCCGTGGAAAGATGATTCGCTGTTTCTGGCCCCATCAACGGAGCAAGCACTGCACCGATAAGCGTATAAATTATGATGATTGAAATTCCGTAGATAAGCGCCTGAAACTTTGTTCCTCTTCCTGTAAAGAAACTCACCGTCATCGGAATCATTGGAAATACACAGGGAGTTAATAATGCAGCAAGGCCAGCAAGAAAGGATAAGAGAAAGAAACCCCAATAGGAATTGCCACTAACATCATCTTTAACAAGAGCCGGATCAAGTACAGGTCCTTTATTGCTACTGTAGGCTTCCTGTGTTGGAGGAACAGTTGTTGTCGCACTTGTTGAACTATCCTTTGGAGGCCTGGAATCAAGAGATGATTGTTCATCCTGAATTGGTGTATTTGATTTTCCGTTTGTATTAACTTTTATTTTGTCAAACGAGAACTCATCATTTCCGGGAATACACTTCCCGTCAAGGTCACTGCATACCTGATATTCACTTTCGCCCATTACTTTCAGATCAGAGGAAAGTATTTTTATCTTTTGCCTGAATTCTGCTTTATGCTTGAAGATCTTAAGATCACATTCAAAGATGTCATCATGTTTCTTCATTGGATTGATAGCCCGCAATCCACCAACAAGCTTATAACTGGCATGCGGCTTGAAAGTGATCGTTGTTTTGATAGGGCCGTCCTCGCACACAAATTCATTCGAGTAGAGATACCAGTTGTCATCAATTGCTACTGAGAAGATCAAATCGATTTCATCTCCCACGGCGGGAGAAATGGTTGACGAAGATTGACTCCACTTCGACGGCTGAAGTATCTGCCCAAAGGAAACGAAGGTTATGAATGAAAAAAGAAAAATATAAAATACACGCATCTTCATAGGTAATCAGATTGCAAAGCTAACGCAACAAATCACAAAAACGTTTAGGTTGGGGGTCTCGTGGGCGACAATTTAGGATACATTAACAAACCTCGCCCCCGTCGCCTGTCTGAAACGGAGAGGGAGGGAAATTATTTGAACTTCCAGCTGGTCTTAAAGTCCCTGCTCAGTGTCTGATTGGCTAGTAATGCCCTCACTATCTCTACAGATATGGGGCCGTTCTTAAGAATTGCATCGTGAAACTCTTTCTCTTTCATCTTTCCGGAGGTTACCAGTTCGCCCCTCAATGCATAATATTGCTTAGCTCCTATCATGTATGCAATCTGATAAAGAGGTCCATAACCACCTGTAAAAGATCTTCTCACCTCAGCTGAAGCGTTAGCGCGCTCATGACCAACCTTATCAACCAAAAAATCAATGCACTGCTGTGGCGTCCATTTGTTCATGTGGTAGTTCAGTGAAAAAATTATTCGTGCGCAGCGATGCATCCTCCAGAACAGCATGCCTACACGATTCTCCGGAGATGTTGGAAAATTCTTGTCCCATAAAATCATTTCCCAGTACAGCGCCCATCCCTCAATCGAAAAGGGCGTTGCAAAAAATTGCCGGTGGGAATTATAGCGGTCATTCATAAAGCCCTGAAGGTGATGACCGGGAATTAGTTCATGAAAAACAACCGCACGCGAGAAATGCTTGTTGTTACCCCGCATGCTCATCAACTTATCTTCTTCACTCATAGTATTGGTTGGATACGCTACTTGCAATACTTCACCACCAAGAAAGAAAGGGGCGAAGCGTTGCCGTTCTGCACTAAGCATTGTCATCCGCCATACTTCTTTTGCTAATGGGGGAATGGTGACTAGATCATTTTTCTCAACGTAATCCGTCGCCTCCTCAGCAAGAAACTTAGCTAGTTCTGGTTGCTTGCATATATCCACATAGTCCGTTTTCACTTTCTCAAGCGCTTGCTTCCATCGATCTCCGAATCCCATATCAGCTGACGCTTTAAGCATTTCCTTTTCGCACCATGCAAATTCTTTATTCGCGATATCAATCAGTTCTTCGGGTGTATACGGGATCATTTCGAATTCAAGGCTGCGGATGATTTCTTCCCTTCCAATAGGATTTCCGATGATGCCACTCCCATCATCTTTTGAGGCATCTATTGTCTTCCAATTTTTCAAAAAGCGTGTATATTGCCCTAGCGCTGTGTCTAACTCTGCATAGGGTTGTCCTGTCCACCAGCTAAACTGAGGATCATATTCATTATAAAATTTAAATAAATCCCTGATCGCCGTCCGGTATCCGGTAACTCCAGCCACCGCTTTCGCGGAAAGACGTTCAGAATATTTTGGCAATTTTTCAAATTCCTGTTGCGTCGATTTTATTTCCTTTTTGAGCTCATTAAATAAAGCCGCTGTCCTGGCACCGTCAAGCACATCACCCTTTCTCCGTTGAATAATAAGCGATAATATCTTGTCACTGAATTTTATTGACGATCGAATTTGCTCAAAGTCTTTTTTATTTTTTTGAAGATTGTCTTCCTCACGCTCAATGGAATTTTTTAATAGAACATAATCCACCTTACCATCTTGTGAAAAAGAATTAAACGGAAGATCTTTTAATCTTTTCAGCCAATCGCTATGCAACAGGCTGAATCGTGAATAATACTCGTCTGATTCCCGGATTGTATACTTTCTGGAAAGCGCCCCAACATCTTCCTGATACGCGGCTATTGGATCACGCATTTCACTTATTCCCGTGACTAGTCCCTGGGCAATGCTGTTTTGATAAATGATAAAAAAGAAAATTAAAACAAGAGTATTTTTTTTCATACTGAAGTTTGAGTCCATACGGAAGATGAAGATACTACATTCAGGTCGTTTGGATAAGAGGTGATTGCCTGGCTGAATCCATTGGGACGGCTTTTAGCATTTTAATGATAAAAGTTCAATCTCATCGTACGCATCGTAGATATAGTTAGCTTCGATGCAATGTCTTTCTATGTGTCTATATGGTTAATTAATCATCCAAAAGTCCCTGAAACTTATTTCCCGTAGTGCTGATGAAACGCAACAATCGTTTCAATGCCAATCAAAAAGTTCTTAATACCATAATGTTCATTCGGTGAATGCAACGCATCTGTATCAAGTCCAAAGCCCATCAACACAGTATCAAGACCTAATTCCTTCTTAAATAATGCAACGATTGGAATACTTCCTCCGTCGCGGGTTGGAATCGGACTTTTTCCCCACACTTCCTTAAAGGCTTCGCTCGCCGCGCTATATGCCTTAGAATCTGTTGGTGTTACGGCTGGCTCCCCACCGTGATGTGCTATCACTTTCACTTTCACTGACGTTGGGGCTATAGAAATAAAATGTTTTGTAAACATGTCAGTTATCTCTTGTGGAATCTGATTAGGTACCAGGCGCATGGAGATCTTCGCATGAGCCTTTGAAGGAAGAACTGTTTTTGCACCTTCACCCGTATAACCTCCCCATATTCCATTGACATCGAGTGTTGGACGAATTCCTACCCGCTCCAACGTGGTATAACCCTTCTCGCCCTTAATCTCATCAATGCCAAGCTCTTTCTTATATTCATTCAGGTTAAACGGTGCATTGTTCATTGCCTTACGCTCGGCAGAAGTAAGCTCTGCCACTTTATCATAAAATCCGGGAATGGTAACGCGACCCTCTTCATCATGAAGTGAAGCAATCATCTTACTTAACACATTAACTGGGTTAGCGACAGCTCCTCCATACACACCCGAATGAAGATCACGATTAGGTCCCGTCACTTCAACTTCCATATAGCTCAACCCTCTAAGGCCTACTGTGATCGATGGCTGATCCAGTGAGATCAATGATGTATCCGATATTAATATGACATCCGCTTTTAGTCTTTCTTTATTTTCTTTAACGAAAGATCCAAGATGTTCTGATCCAACTTCTTCCTCGCCTTCAATCATGAACTTCACATTACAGCGAAGTATGTTATGCTTCATCATGATCTCAAATGCTTTTATATGCATGTAGACCTGACCTTTGTCATCGCACGCACCACGGGCATAAATTTTTCCATCACGAACAGTTGGTTCGAACGGAGGTGTGTTCCATAAATTCAATGGATCCGGTGGTTGCACGTCGTAGTGGCCATACACCAACACCGTTGGTTTTTTTGGATCAATTATTTTCTCACCATAAACAATTGGATGACCTTTTGTTTCCATCAGCTCAACTTTATCAGCACCTGCAGATTTCAATTTCCCAACAATGTACTCTGCTGCCTTTCGCACATCGCCAGCACTACGACTGTCCGCACTGACAGACGGTATGCGAAGCAATTCAAATAACTCATTGAGAAATCGGTCCTGGTTGGCTTGAATGTATTCTTTGATCATGTTTGCGTGTGATAAAAATCCTTCAATATTAATCATTTGGAATGTTTCGACGTCTTCATCGGTGTTTCGAGTGTGTTTAAAGTTGTTGTTGAAGAATCGCCAACAGCGGCAAGGGGCAACAGAAATCTCATCCCTTGCCAAATCAGCCAATGCAGAATGCCCAGGATCAGATAGATGTAAAAAGATGTCACACCCGTAACTCCTACGCAACTAAACCACCCATTCTTAGTATAACTTAACTATGTTTCAGGCATCAAAATGTAGAAAATCTGCATTTTGCAAAGTGAACTCCCGATGAACAGGGGTGTACCCCCTTAGCAGATGTCTTAACCCAGAAACCCTCAAAACTGCCATTTCTATGCTTCTTAACTACTTTTTGCTGGCTTTTCGCAACATTATGAAGCAACGCGGCTTTGCGGTGGTCAATATGCTGGGTCTGGCTTTGGGACTGGCGTCGGCTCTTTTTATTCTGCTATACGTGAGAGATGAGCTGACGTATGACACCATGCACCCCGACGCCGACAACACCTATCGGATGGGGTACGTCATCAATTTTCCGAATGGTGAACGGGAAGCTGCGCCCTATGCTCCCGCGGGTTGGGATAATTATATACAAGCCAACTATCCCGGAGTCGGCGCCATCACCGGTTACGATGCCTATGGAATGCCAACAAGTCTTTATAACGAAAAGAACGACCGTACTTCGATGACGGAAGACATGGTATGGGCAGAGGCTAGTTTTCCTAAGGTCATCTATCTCCCAATTATTAAAGGCGATAGAAATAATCCACTAAAAGAAATCAATAGCATTATTCTTTCGGAATCGACCGCGAAAGAATTATTTGACGACGAAGATCCAATCAATAAAACACTGATCATTTCCCACGGCGGCGCAACGAACGGAACGAAGATAGAGATGATGGTGACGGCCGTCTCGAAAGACCTTCCTTCCAACTCCCATGTTAATCCAAAATATGTTGCAAATATTCTCGCCTTGAAGCCAGTCATTCAAGATCTGGAGACCAGGCTCAACACATCAATGGGTGATGGCAATAACAACAACCATTTTTCTCAATTGTATTTTACGATCGATGATCCATTAAAAATTCCTCAGATCCAGGCAGACCTTCAGAAGAAGGCAAATGAAATACTTGCCAAAAATAAGTGGGACTTTAAATTCACTCCCGTGATTCGCAAAATCACCGATATTCATTTTGATAAGGAAATGGATTGGACCATTGATCATAAAACGGCTGACATAAAATCAATTTATGTTTTCATCACCATTGCTATTCTCATACTGATGGTTGCATGCATCAACTATATCAACCTGTCCACAGCGAAGTCCGCCAGTCGAGCAAGAGAGATTGGACTTCGTAAAACGTTCGGGGGAGTCAGAAGTCAGTTATTTTTTCAATTCATGCTGGAGTCGTTCATTCTTGTCTTGATCTCATCAGCCATTGCCATCCTCCTGGTTCTGTTATTAACACCGCAATTCAATATTCTTACCGGTAAAACATTTACGCTAAGTCATATCCTGAATGGCCAGATGCTATTGATTATCGGAGGGGTAGTAATCTTCGTTACCCTTCTCGCGGGAAGCTACCCGGCACTATTTGTTTCGGGCTTCGAACCGGCCGTCGTTTTAAAGGGCAAATTTGCCTTTCGAAGAGGCTCCAATATCTTCCGACAATTCCTTACTACAGTTCAATTTGTCGTAGCCGTCACACTTCTTGTGGGTACCGTGATACTAGTCCGGCAAATGAACCTCATGAAGAACTCGAAGCTAAACGAGGCCGGGAAGCAGATCGTTTCGATACGCTATGGGGGTTTTACCGGACCTGCTACCGACCAACGATTTCTAACATTCAAGAATGCTGTTCAGGCTGATCATGAAATTGAAAATATGACTCTGGCCAACCACCTTCCACGTTTGGAATTCTTCGGTCCTATCAACATGGAAATGCAATTCCCAGAAATCAGTGAAGAGAAACATAAATGGTTTCAGCTTAATGGTGATTATTACTTTCCAAAGACATTCGGCATGACCATCCTTGCGGGGCGTGACTTTGATCCAAAGAATATTGCGGACTCAACTTCCGTGCTGTTAAATATGTCAGCAGTAAATGCATTGCATCTCACGCCAGCAGAAGTAATTGGTAAGGCCTTGATCCGGCCTGGTATTGTACAGGGCTATCAACGGCCTGATTCAACTGTACTTCCAATAACTGGAACAGTCATTGGTGTGGTGGAGGACTTTCCCTACAGATCAATGCATTTAAAAATTGAACCCCTTGCGATAGCTCCCAAACCGCACGTTGAGGATCGTATCATTCACATACGATTACCGGAAGGAAAAATTCAAGAAAAGATGAAATCTATTGAAGCGGTATGGAAAGATGTTTATCCAAATTTCGGATTTGACTATTGGTTTATCGATGATGAGTTTGGTCGTATGTATGAAAGTGAAACAAAGATCGCTGCATTAACGGAAAAGTTTTCCTGGCTCGCAATACTTATCACCTGCGTTGGCTTGTACGGACTTGCATCATTCATGTCACAACAACGCATTAAAGAAATTGGTATTCGGAAAACAATGGGCGCGAGCAATGCGCAGGTATTAATTCTATTACTCGGGGTGTTTGCCAAGTTGCTGTTGATCTCCTGCTTTGTTGCTTTACCTGTTGCTTACTACCTGACGAGTCAATGGCTACAAAGCTTTGAGTATCGTACACCTCTTACGGTAGTCGTTTTTGGAGGAGCCATCGGATTGATTGCGTTGATTACCTTGGTTACCGTTGGATACGAGTCACTAAAAGCGTCGATGTCGAATCCGATCAATGCACTGAGACATGAGTAGCGTAAAGTAGAAAGCTTAAAGCTTGAGAAGTGGAAATCTCAACTCTCTCTCCTATGAAGAACAAACTCTTCCTCTCTTGCACTTAACCTTTCTACTTTTAGCTTGAAGCTTTTAGCTCGATTACAATCGATTCCGCTACCAATCGTTAGTCATAAATCCATCTACTTTTCAAAATACTAAGGCATTAACTCGCAATGTTGACTCCAGCGTAGTAAATTTATTTCAAACGGCCCCAAACTTTTTAAGCGTTGAAATAAGATTGAAAGAGATTGCGAACGACCACCAGGGATTATACCATCCCAGCTTTGAAAAGGACTCCTGCGGAGTCGGATTCATCGCCAACATTAAAGCCAGAAAATCACATCAGCTTGTAATGGATGCGATCACCATGCTCGAACGCATGAGTCATCGTGGTGCGTGCGGTTGTGAAGCCAATACTGGTGACGGCGCAGGTATTCTGATCCAGATCCCACACGAGTTTTTTACCAATGAGTGCAACAAATTGGGTATAAAACTGCCCCCTTATGGCCAATACGCGGTTGGTTTGGTGTTTTTCCCGCGGGATCCAAAAGCCCGTGAGGAATGCCGCACTGTCCTCAATCGCCAGATCAAGAAGATGAAAATGTCCCTTCTGGGATATCGCCTGTTACCAACGCGCAACAACGAAATCGGCGAAACCGCCCTGCGCGCTGAACCTGTAATGGAGCAGATCTTTATCAAGCGACCCGAATCAATCAGCAACCCTGATCATTTCGAACGTAAGTTATTTGTTCTTCGCATGTACACCACGCGGATTGTAACAGAGTCCGTCCAAGGCGTTAACAACCAATTCTATTTCTCATCCCTATCCTATAAAACCATTGCCTACAAAGGCATGCTTACGTCGCGCCAGTTGAAACATTATTTCGCTGACCTTGAACACGAAGAAGTAGTTTCTGCGATAGCGGTAATCCATTCGCGTTTTTCAACGAATACGTTTCCTTCGTGGAGACTTGCTCAACCATTCCGGTACATCGCCCACAATGGTGAAATCAATACAATTCAGGGAAATATTAATTGGTTGAAATCAAAAGAGGCATTCTTTTCATCGGAATATTTTTCTAAAGAAGAGCTTGACATGATCCTTCCGATCTGCAACCCTGCACAATCGGATTCATCCAATCTCGATAATGTTGTCGAATTACTTTTGCATTCTGGCCGATCGCTACCTCATGTGATGATGATGCTCATTCCGGAAGCCTGGGATGGCAATGATCAGATGGGTCAGGAGAAAAAAGATTTTTATGAATACCATGCCAATCTCATGGAACCGTGGGATGGTCCCGCTTCCATCACATTCACTGATGGAAAGATCGTTGGAGCAACGCTTGATAGAAACGGGTTGCGTCCGTCACGTTATATTGTAACCGATGATGATCGCGTCATCATGGCCTCCGAAGTCGGAGTGCTGGACATTGATCCTGCAAAAGTCATTACAAAAGGACGACTTCAACCTGGAAAAATGTTCGTCGTTGATCTTGAGCAAGGTCGTATCATCAGCGATGATGAATTGAAGAAAAATATTTGTTCCCGACAGCCTTACGGCGAATGGGTGCGCAACAATAAAGTCAAGCTGTCCGATCTTCCTGAACCAGGTGGAAGCTTCCATAAATATGATCAGCGTACGTTCATCATGCGCCAAGTATCATTTGGTTTTACAACAGAAGATCTACGTGTGATTCTTGCACAAATGTGTGAGACGGGGAAAGAAGCATTGGGTTCAATGGGTGTCGATATTCCATTGGCTGTATTGTCAAATCAGGCACAACATCTATCAAGCTATTTTAAACAATTGTTTGCACAGGTAACAAATCCTCCGATCGATCCGATACGTGAACGATTGGTGATGTCACTTGCCACTCATGTTGGCGGGTCATTGAATCTATTGGAAGAAACTCCTGAGCATTGTATTACTCTTGAGTTACCCATTCCGATTTTATCAAACAGTGATCTTGAAAAAATCCGTCACATTGATCATCGTCACTTACAGACAAAAACGATCTATACCTATTTCAAATCGGGTGGTGAGCCGGATTCATTAGAAAAAGGGTTGAACCGTGTTTGTCAATACGTGAGCGATGCGATTGAAGATGGGTTCACCATCATAATTCTATCTGATCGCAGCTTTGACAGTGGTCACGCACAGATCCCATCATTACTGGCTGTAGCCGCTGTTCATCATGATCTTATTCGCAAGGGACTTCGTGGTAAAGTTGGAATATTGGTAGAAGCGGGCGATGTGTGGGAAACACATCACTACGCTACACTAATTGGGTACGGCGCTTCTGGTGTAAACCCTTATTTGGTTTTCCAAACCATCTGGGATATGCAGAAGCGTGGTTTGCTAAGCGAAGAAGTCACAGAAGAAAAAGCATTATACAATTATAAGAAAGCGGTGTGTGGTGAGCTGCTCAAGATCATGAGCAAGATGGGCATCAGTACACTTCAGTCGTATCACGGCGCGCAGATTTTTGAGGCGCTTGGGATCAGCAAGGAAGTTGTCGATCATTATTTCACGGGCACCGTATCCCGCATCGGCGGATTAACATTAGACGATATTGCTAAAGAAGCATTGGCAAAGCACAGCCTTGCCTTTCGCAAGCAAGCCCCTGAGGACATCCGGCTCGAGGTTGGCGGTGTTTATCAATGGAAGCAGCGTGGCGAAGCGCACATGTTTAATCCTCAAACAATTCATTTGCTTCAGCATGCAACAAAGACAAATGATTTTAGCGTCTATAAAAAGTATTCAACGCTCATCAACGAGCAAAGCGAAAAGGCGATCACTCTTCGCAGTTTATTGAAATTCCGCAAAGGAAGACCTGTACTGATTAGTGAAGTCGAGCCGATTGAAAACATCTTCAAACGCTTCGCAACAGGAGCAATGTCATTTGGTTCAATCTCTTACGAAGCGCACAGCACACTTGCTGTGGCCATGAATCGCATCGGCGGCAAAAGCAATTGCGGTGAAGGTGGTGAAGATGAGGCGCGCTTTCACAGAAAAGAAAATGGCGACTGGGAAAATTCTGCCATCAAGCAGGTGGCGTCCGGACGATTTGGTGTTACAAGCTATTATCTATCCAACGCACAGGAACTACAGATAAAAATGGCACAGGGTGCCAAGCCTGGCGAAGGAGGGCAATTGCCCGGACATAAAGTTGATGATTGGATTGGTCGTGTGCGTCATTCAACTCCCGGAGTTGGTTTAATCTCTCCTCCACCACATCATGATATCTATTCGATAGAAGATCTCGCTCAATTGATCTTTGATTTGAAGAATGCCAACCGCGCAGCCCGGATAAGTGTAAAGCTTGTTTCGGAAGCGGGGGTTGGTACCATCGCATCCGGTGTTGCGAAAGCACATGCAGATGTAATACTAATTTCAGGTCATGATGGCGGAACGGGCGCATCACCGTTGAGTTCTATCCGTCATGCCGGATTGCCGTGGGAACTTGGTCTTGCTGAAGCACATCAGACGTTGGTAAGAAATAAACTACGCGGTCGTGTTGTATTGCAAACCGACGGACAAATAAGAACGGGACGTGATCTTGCTATTGCAGCCATGCTTGGTGCAGAAGAGTGGGGCGTTGCAACGGCAGCCCTGGTCACAACGGGCTGCATCATGATGCGCAAGTGTCATTTGAATACATGTCCTGTCGGTGTTGCTACCCAGAATAAAGAATTGCGTGCGTTGTTTACCGGTAAGCCGGAATATGTTGTGAATCTCTTTACATTCCTTGCTCAGGAATTACGCGAGATCATGGCGGAACTTGGTTTCCGTACCATCAACGAAATGGTTGGACAAAGTGATTACCTCGAGTTTGGTGAAACAGAAGAGAACCGCTGGAAATTAGGCAACCTCGATCTTTCTCCGATTTTATACAAAGAACCAATAAGCCTTGACACTGCATTATTCCACCAGGAAAATCAAGATCATGACATCGAACGCGTGCTTGACCGTCAGCTGATAAAAATTGCGCAACCTTTTTTGACGGATGGCGATCCTGTTCACGGTGTGTTCTCCATTACTAATGAAGATCGGGCGGTAGGGGCCATGCTATCCAATGAAATAACAAAACAATACACAAGCTCTGCCATGGCACTGGCCGAGCGAAATGGAATTCATTATAAGTTCCATGGCACTGCCGGACAGAGCTTTGGCGCCTTTGGTGCAAAGGGAATTACGTTCGAACTGGAAGGCGATACCAATGATTATTTCGGCAAGGGACTTTCAGGCGCGAGGCTTATCGTCTATCCTGATAAACGCATCACTTACGATCCGGCACAGAACATCATCATCGGAAATGTCGCTCTGTATGGTGCCACATCCGGTGAAGTCTTCATTCGCGGACGAGCCGGTGAACGATTTGCTGTGAGAAACTCCGGAGTGAAAGCCGTTGTCGAAGGAGTTGGTGATCACGGTTGCGAGTACATGACCGGTGGAACGGTTGTCGTGTTAGGTGATACAGGCAGAAACTTTGCGGCCGGTATGAGCGGGGGAGTAGCCTACGTATTTGATCCAAAGAAAGCTTTTGCTCAAAATGTCAATATGGAAATGGTGATGTTTGACAAAATGGATACCGAGGATATTCAAACACTTCGTGCCATGATTCTTGATCATCTGACGCTAACCGGAAGCAAAACGGCTTCAATCCTGATCGATTCGTGGGAAGAGTCTTGCGTGAATTTTGTGAAGGTAATGCCAGTTGAATACAAGAGTGTTCTTGAGAAGAGAAAGGCGTTGAAGAAACAGGAGACGGTAAAAGCGTAATCGGTAAGCAGTAATCAGACCATCAACCAACAACCAGTTACCAACAACTAATTAAAATGGGTAAGCCGACAGGATTTATAGAAATAGGAAGGGAAGTTCCGAAGAAGCGCGAGGTGCCTGAACGCCTTCATGATTACAAGGAAGTAGAAGGAAAAGTCGATGACGCATTAACTGAAAAGCAGGCCGCACGTTGCATGGACTGCGGTGTTCCGTTTTGTCATAGTGGTTGTCCGCTGGGAAATAATATTCCTGAATTCAATGATGCCGCGTATCATGGCAACTGGAAACTGGCGTATGAGATCCTTGTCTCGACAAATAACTTTCCCGAATTCACCGGAAGGATTTGTCCTGCTCCGTGCGAATCCTCGTGTGTACTCGCGATCAACAAACCCGCTGTAGCAATAGAATACATTGAGAAATCAATCATAGAAAAAGCATTCGAGCTTGGATTGGTCGTTCCGAAGATTCCTGTCAGTCGTACTGGTAAAAAAGTTGCCGTGATTGGATCAGGTCCATCCGGATTGGCATCGGCTGCTCAGTTAAACATCGCCGGACATTTTGTGACCGTATTTGAACGTGCGGATGAAGTGGGTGGTTTGTTGCGTTACGGTATTCCTGATTTCAAATTGGATAAAGGGGTTCTCGAGCGTCGTGTTAATATCATGAAAGAAGAAGGGATCGTTTTCAAAACGAAATCGAATATTGGTGAGAACGTAAAAGTTGCTCAGCTGCAGGAGGAATTTGATGCGATCGTATTGTGTGGTGGATCCACTATTCCGCGCGATCTTCCGATTCCCGGAAGAAATCTGAAAGGCGTTCATTTCGCGATGGATTTTCTTACTCAGCAAAACAGAAGAGTAAGCGAGAAGAAAGTTTTAGTCGAAGATATTTTCGCAACAGGAAAGAACGTCATGGTAATCGGTGGTGGCGATACCGGTTCTGATTGTGTTGGAACTTCCAATCGTCATGGACCGAAGTCTGTTTCGCAGATTGAGATCTTAAACCGTCCACCTGATAATCGTCACGAATCCACTCCTTGGCCAAATTGGCCGATGATGTTACGCACATCCACTTCACACGAAGAAGGCTGCGACAGAGCGTGGAGTATTGTTACGAAAGAATTTATCGGCGACGATGCTGGTAATCTGAAAGCAATAAAGGTTATCGAAGTAGAATGGGTGAAGGGCGAAACCCTTCTGGGCGGCGGGCAAGCCGGTAAACCATTACAATTAAAAGAAATAGCTGGTTCCGAAAAGGTAATTCCATGCGAGCTTGCATTGCTTGCACTTGGATTCTTACATCCACAAAAAGATGGTTTGTTGAACCAGCTTGGTGTCGAGTACGATGAACGTGGAAACATTTTATGTCATAAGTATCAAACCTCTGTTGAAAGTATTTTCTCGGCCGGTGACATGCGCCGCGGACAATCACTTGTAGTGTGGGCGATCTCTGAAGGGAGAGAAGCTGCGCGGGCAGTGGATCAGTATCTCATGGGAAAGACAGCGTTGGCGAGTAAGGAGAAGGGAGTGATGGATCTGGTTTAGGAATTCTCTGAAAAGGTTTTCGCAAAGAGCGCAAAAGAATAATTCAATTCTCTTTGGCTTAAACCAAGATTTTTTTAAATTCGATTATAGTCATTATGCCCCGAAAACGCTTCTTTCGTTCCAGAATTACAGTTTTCCGGACATCTCAAAGAGCAAGCTTATAGGGACCTTACAGGGAGGTTATAGAGACCTTATAGGGACTTTATAGGGATCTCTCAT
>JBBRFP010000003.1:0-23811 GCA_038241465.1 Cytophagales bacterium
AAGTAACCCCTCACGGGTCACCCTGCAAAGCGTTCCAAAATTGGTCTCGAGCTAAAGTCTAGTAAATTTGTAGTCTTTTTACTTAAAATATGGATTTTCTACTTGCCCCGTGGCCCTGGTATATTGCCGGGCCTATCATCGGTTTGACCGTTCCGCTATTGCTGCTTTTGGGTAATAAAAGCCTGGGTATTTCTTCAACGCTCCGCCAGATCTGTGCGGTTTGTATCGCGGGTGATATTCCCCTTTTTAACTATAACTGGAAAAAAGATAGCTGGAATCTGCTTTTCGCTTTAGGACTTTTGCTTGGTGGATTCCTTGGGGGAATTGTTTTGCGCAACACTGATCCGGTAGCCATCTCCTCTGATACATCAAGATATTTTCAATCGCTTGGTATTACCGACATGACTGGACTGATGCCTGTCGAATTTTTTAACTGGCCATCACTTCTTACGATAAGAGGCTTTCTGATGATGGTTGTGGGTGGCTTTCTTGTTGGCTTCGGCACTCGCTATGCGAGAGGATGTACCTCCGGGCACGGCATCCTGGGGTTGTCAGCATTGCAATGGCCATCACTGGTCGCCATCATCAGCTTCTTCGCAGGAGGCATTCTATTCAGTCATTATGTTATTCCCTTGATCTTCGCTCTATGAAAAATATAAAGTACTTGCTGGTTGGGTTGATTTTTGGATTGGCCCTAACGAAAGGAGAAGCAATGTCGTGGTATCGCATCCAGGAAATGTTTCGGTTCGAAAGCTTTCACATGTTCGGAATCTTCATGACTGCCGTGCCGATTGGCGCCCTTGGGCTTTTCATCATACGTCGCTTAAAAGTAAAGACGATTGATGGGCTACCGATAACGATGCCAGAAAAAAAATACCACCACGGTGTGATTATTGGTGGAATCATTTTTGGGTTTGGTTGGGCCTTAACAGGTGCTTGTCCGGGTCCACTGTACACACAGATGGGAGCAGGATACTCGGTTGTTCTTGTTACGTTATTGAGCGCGATCGTTGGAACCTGGATGTACGGAAGATTTCAGAAATATCTTCCGGATTAGATTACTTCGTCTTCACAGGTAATCCGTTTGCTTTCCACGCGTTAAATCCACCTTCCAATGTTGTAACACTTGCAAATCCCTTTTCCTTCATAAGCTCCGATGCTTTACCACTCCGTTTGCCACTGGCGCAGTAAACGAAATATTTTTTTGAGTGGTCCAAGTTGTCCAACGAGCCTGAGAAGCTCTCATCGTTATAGTTTAGATTCTCAGCCCGTTCAATAAATCCAGCTTCGATCTCCTCCGGACTTCTTACATCCAAGAGAATAATTTCATTACTGGATTTTAGCTGCTCTGCAAATTCTGTTGGTGAGAGAGTTTCCGACGTTGATGAACTGTTCGTACCGCAAGCATAAAACAGTAAGGCAAAACCTACGATGAAAAGACTTTTTCTTGTTGATTTCATTTGACGAAAGTAGCCTTATTCAATAACTGCTGCAAAATTTAAATGATGATTAAATAATTATCCTGTCAATCTCAAAATCTTATTTACTTAATTATTACGATCTTCGCACGCGCTTTTTTCAAGTAAGTAATGTCCTCCGATCTTCGTCTTCAAACTTCCACACGTCAGATTCTGGGACTTGCTATGCCTATTTCATTGGCAATACTGGTTCCGCAGATAAACTTCATCACGAATAATATTTTTCTCGGAGGGCTTGGGGAAAAAGAGTTGGCCAGCGCGGGCATCACCGGAGTCTATTATTTGATTTTCGCGGTCATCGGCAGTGGCTTGAATAACGGGCTGCAGGCCCTTATTGCTCGCCGGGCAGGACAAAATCAGCCAAAGCTTATTGGAAAGCTCTTTTATCACGGAGTCTGGGTTGCTATTGCGATGGCTGCATTGGGTATTGCAATTACTTATCTAATTGCTCCAATGATTCTTCGCGCAACAATCCACGATGCTGAAGTTGCCGATCAAGTCATTCACTTTGTTCTAATCAGAATCTGGGGATTACCATTTCTTTATCTCTACGTAATGCGAAATGCATTGTTGGTCGGCACGAATCAAACCCGTTACCTGGTCTGGGGAACGCTTGCGGAAACCATTGCGAATATCATTCTCGATTATAGCTTTATCTACGGACATTTCGGCATGCCTGCCCTTGGCTTTGACGGAGCTGCGTATGCTTCCATTATTGCTGAGGCAACTGGATTACTAGTGATCTATCTGGTGATTCACTTCAAGAAAATATTGAAGCAGTTTGAATTTCTTGAAGATACAAAACTGGAGTGGCCAACTTTTAAGCTCATCTTAATTCAGTCCGCACCTCTAATAGCTCAGTTCGCCATCAGCATCATCACGTGGGAATATTTTTACATCCTGGTAGAGCATCATGGGGCACGCTCACTGGCCATTTCCAATACCATGAGAAACGTTTTCGGTCTGGCTGGAATTTTTTCATGGGCAATGGCCGCAACCACCAATACAATGGTGAGCAATATCATAGGACAGGGAAGAGAGGCAGAGGTTATTCCGTTGATTCGTCGTATTGTTAAAATCAGCTTGTCTTGCACGCTGATAATTGTAATACTGCTCAACGTATTTGCTACTTCATTTCTTTCTTTCTTTGGACAAGGGCCTGAATTTATTGATGAGGCGATACCGGTCGTTCGAATTGTATCGGTTGCTCTTTTAATGATGTCTTTTGGTGTAGTGTGGCTAAACGCTGTGACCGGCACAGGCAACACGGGAGTGAATCTCATGATCGAGATTGTTACGATTTTTCTTTATTGCATCTATGTCTATGTCGTATTGGAGTATCTCAATCTTCCCATCACGTGGGGATGGCTCAGCGAATGGGTTTATTGGATGAGTATGTTTACGATGGCATTCTTTTATATCCGGTCCGGAAGGTGGAAGGGGAAGGTCATTTAGATAGCCACCAGCTCAGATGAGCCCCTACCTTAACCCTTTCGGCATTAAATATTTTTTGTTCGACATTGAGCTAGGCTTGGTTAACCCTTCTTAATGCCTTTGACCACCACACCTGTAGCATACGAGCAAACCTCTCCCATTTCATTCATCACCTTAACGTGTCCAAAAATTCTGTTGCCTATAATATGGGTTGTTCTAGCTTCAAGTTTTACGGAGGTTGCGTTTAATGGTTTTACAAAATGAATATTAAGATGCTGGGTGGCAGTAAGTCCTTCATTGTAATATTGAAATCCCAGCAGTCCAATGGCCAGATCTATCAGCATTGAAATAATTCCGCCATTCACTGCGGCGCCTCCTATTCCACCGCGGTGGATGTCCTCTACTTTTTTTATTTCTACTACCGGCAGGTTGAGATCTGACACATCGATTGAGACACCGATCGTCTTAAGTTGAATGGATTGATTAAAAAGATCTTCTAGCTCTTTGGTTTTGCCTTCTTTGGCGAGGCGGAGAAGTTGGTGGGTAGTGGATATGTCCATGGCAATAAGTTAAGAGTTATTTGCTAACTGTTAATTGGGAGCGCACCCCCGGATGCTGTTAACAGTTAACAAATAACGATCAACCCTCGCAAGTACACCAAATTTTACGCATTTGCGTCTCCATTATGGAAGTGCCAGCGTATTAGTAAATTTGTGGACTTTCTTGTTTATAGATAGTGTCTTCATTCATTCTTGATAAAATATATGTCTCTCAACAACAGATTTACAGCTCAGGATCTTGATCGCATCAAAGCAGCAGTGAAGCAATCCGAAGAACAGATTTCCGGTGAGATCGTCCCGGTATTCGTTGAGCGAAGCGGATTTTATACCATTGCCAATTATCGCAGTGCTTTGATTTTTGCAACGCTCGCTTTCCTTGCAATCATTGGTATCGACCGGTACGTTCCCGATCAGTATGCCTCCACGTGGGCAGTGTATGATCCTCTGATTATTTTTCTCATCGTCATCATGGGAGGAATGGTGGGTGCTCTTGCTGCACATAACATCGGCCCGTTTAAGAGACTCATGTTAAGTCAAACTCACATGGATCAGGCCACACGCAAACGCGCGGAGAATGCTTTTCTTGAAGAAGAAGTATTTAATACACGTCACCGTACTGGCATTATGATCTTCGTTTCATTCTTTGAACATGAAGTGATGATCATGGCGGATCGCGGCATCAGTAAGGTAGTGGAGCAAAAAGAATGGGATAAGATTGTCCGCAACATCATTGAAAAGGTCCGCATGGGAAAAGTGACAGAAGGAATCGAAACTTCCATCTTACGCTGCGGAGAACTTTTACTTGAAAAGGGTTTTATCAAAACTCCGGATGATATCAACGAGCTGCGAGATGACCTTCGCATTGAAGGCTGATCACTAATTAAATTATTACTCTCACTGAAATTCTCATGACCCGTTTTCGCTCTTATATATTTTTTGTTTTTTTATTTTTACCGCAATTAACGTTTGCCCAGCTTAAGGTTCCGGCTTTGTGGAACATTCGCGTGCATGACGACGCTAAGGTTTTGTCACAACAAACTGTTGACTATCTCGAAAGCAGGTTAAAGACGTTCGAAGATTCAACAAGTAATCAAATTGCAATATTGATCGTGCCTTCGCTGGAAGGTGAAGTAATTGAAGAGTATGGCTTAAAGGTGGCTGAGGCCTGGAAGCTGGGAACCAGTGGTAAAGACAATGGCATAATCATGCTAGTCTCTATTGGCGATCGTAAAATGCGCATCGAAGTTGGTCAGGGGCTTGAGGGTCCTTTGCCGGATGCCATGACCAACCGCATCATACGCAATGAAATGGCTCCTGCTTTTCGAAGGGGGGATTACGATGGAGGAATGATCGCTGCGACCAATGCCGTAATCGCCGCCACGAAGGGAGAATATAAAGGTGAGGGAACCAGAGGTGGACGATCCGGCGGAAAGGGTCGGTTCCCAGTATGGCTCATCGTCTTTCTTGTCCTCGGCATAATCTCAATGTTCTCAAAAAGAAATGGCGGGGGCCGCACGGGTGGTTGGTCATCCGGTGGAGGATTTTTCATGGGAGGTGGCGGCGGAAGTTGGGGCGGCGGCGGTGGTGGGGGTGGTTTCTCCGGCGGCGGCGGAAGCTTCGGCGGCGGTGGAAGCAGCGGAAGCTGGTAGCTATTTATTAAGCTCCAACTAAATAATTACTATATCATTCTCATCCTTATTTTTGCTGGAGACCGAAAACCACGGCACTAAAGAAATCCAGCTAATCCTTAAATCGTTTAATACTGATCATGAAGAGAGATAAAATCATTTTCGACCTTATAGAAAAAGAGAAACACCGCCAGCAGGACGGCATTGAGCTAATTGCTTCTGAAAATTTTGTTTCAGAGCAGGTGATGAAAGCACAGGGAACTGTACTTACAAATAAATACGCTGAAGGACTTCCCGGAAAACGCTATTATGGTGGATGTGAAGTGGTGGATGAGATCGAGCAACTTGCTATTGACAGAGTGAAAGAACTTTTTGGTGCGGAGTGGGCGAACGTACAACCTCATTCGGGTGCGCAGGCAAATTCCGCTGTAATGCTTGCTTGTCTGAAGCCAGGAGATAAGATTCTTGGATTTGATTTGGCTCACGGAGGTCATCTTACTCATGGATCACCTGTAAATTTTTCAGGAAAATTATATCAGCCTACCTTTTATGGTGTTGAACAAGAGACAGGTTTGATTGACTTCGATAAGGTCATCGAAATCGCCAAACGTGAAAAACCAAAGATGGTGATCTGCGGTGCCTCTGCTTACAGCCGTGATTGGGAATATAAAAAATTGCGTGAAGCCGCAGATTCTGTTGGCGCACTATTACTTGCTGATATATCTCATCCTGCCGGACTAATTGCCAGAGGACTATTAAAAGATCCAATGGAGCATTGTCATATCGTTACTACGACTACTCATAAAACCTTGCGTGGGCCGCGTGGAGGTTTGATCATGGTTGGAAAGAATTTTGATAACCCCTGGGGATTGAAAACACCGAAAGGGGAGATCAGGAAGATGTCGTCTATTTTAGACTCTGGCGTCTTCCCAGGTACACAAGGAGGTCCCCTTGAACACGTGATTGCTGCTAAGGCGATTGGGTTTCAGGAGGCAATGACGGATGAGTACATGGAATATATAGTTCAGGTGGCAAAAAATGCGAAAGTGATGGCCGCGGAATTTACTAACCGGGGCTATAAGATCATTTCTGGCGGCACAGATAATCATTTGATGCTGATTGATCTAAGATCAAAAAACCTGACTGGCAAAATAGCAGAGGAAACGCTGATTAAAGCTGACATTACCATTAATAAGAACATGGTACCGTTTGACACACAATCCCCGTTCGTAACGTCAGGTATGCGAATTGGTACACCGGCTATTACTAGTCGGGGTGTGAAAGAAAAAGATATTCTGAAAGTCGTTGATCTGATCGATGAAGCGTTAAAAAAACCAACCGATGAAAAGCACCTCAAGGGTGTGAAACGCAAGGTCAATGCCCTCATGAAGAAGTTCCCGCTATACAGCTAATTGATAAAATTTTTATTTCCGACGGAATACTCTGACTTTCGCGGATATTTTATGTGGGCCTCTTTCAGGAGGAATTTAACTATGAGTGAAGAAAAAGAAATGTCTTTCCTTGATCACCTCGAGGAATTGCGCTGGCATATCGTCCGGTCAATGGCGGCCATCGTAATATTTACCATTGTAGCATTTGTCTGCGCGCAATGGATATTCGATAACATTATCTTCGCTCCTGGTAACATTAACTTCCCAACGTTCAAATGGCTCTGTAGCCTGGGTCATTTTCTGGGAACAGAGGATCTCTGTTTTCCTCCCTTCCCGTTTAAGATTCAGAGCAGATATATGACTGGTCAGTTTACGATGCAAGTATTAGCGTCATTCGTAATCGGTTTTATTATTTCATTCCCATATGTGTTCTGGGAGCTCTGGAGATTTATTAAACCAGGTCTTCGTCAGAACGAATCAAAGAGCTCGAGTGGTGTTGTCTTCGCAGTATCCTTTTTGTTTTTGCTTGGAATATCTTTTGGATATTTCGTTCTAACTCCAATGATGACGTTATTCTTCTCAACCTATAAGTTGAGTGAAGTGATCGTAAATGAGTTTGACATTACTTCCTATGTTTCAACCTTTGTGGCGCTCGTCTTTGGAAGCGGACTTCTGTTTCAATTGCCCGTCGTTGTTTATTTTCTAAGCAAAGTTGGTATTTTGACTCCGAAATTTATGCGTCAGTATCGCCGCCACGCGATTGTGGTGATCCTGATCATCGGAGCAATTGTTACCCCTCCTGATCCATTAAGCCAGGTCTTGATTTCCCTGCCTTTGTTCATGCTTTACGAAATAAGTATCTTCATATCGGCCTACGTTGTGAGACAACGGCGCAAGGAAGAAGAGCGTGAAGCTAGGGCAGATCAAATGACAACCTAATGCAAACAATAGCCATAGGAGCTGACCATGCGGGTTTTGAGCTGAAAGAACATCTCAGGAAGTTGCTTGAACAGAAAGGTTATTCCATCAAAGACTTTGGGACGTATTCTTCTGAATCAGCTGACTATGCCGACTTTGCCCATCCGGTTTCAATTGCCGTTGAAAAAAAAGAATTTGACTTGGGATTACTGGTCTGTGGAAGCGGCAACGGAATCGCGATTACGGCCAACAAACATCAGGGTATCAGGGCAGCCCTGTGTTGGCTGGAAGATCTTGCATCACTAGCGCGTCAGCATAACAACGCAAACGTCCTTTGTTTGCCAGCGCGATTTATAAGTGTGGAGCTCGCTGAAAAAATTCTTGATAAGTTTTTAACGACCGGCTTTGAAGGTGGTCGTCATGCGAGAAGGGTGGACAAGATGAGTTGTTAACGTTTCCAATAAATATTATTCTCTTTCCGATAGTTTTTCTGTAGCGCAGGTATCCTTTCAACAAAAGGCGACAGCATTCCACTTTCATCAATGATTGCATCGGGTGTATCATGTGATATTGCCTTGCTTACTTTAATTACGTTTTCGTAATAGTCGGGATTGTCAAAATATTTTTTAGAAAGTCCCCAGTCGAGGAAGTATCCAGAAAGCGTATTGTGCTTCAACAATGACATGTCATCCCCGAGAATAATAACTTTCTTTCGATCCACAGAAGAATCATAGGGCGACTTGCCAGGAAACAAACCTGCATAGTCAACCTGTTTTACTACATCCTGCTTGGATAGCAGATTGACAGAGATCATTCCGATGATCAGTACCCACAACATACTTTCCGAAACAAATCGTCTTCGGATTAACAATAGGTAATGGCTTATGAAATAGGCAAGGGATGGAATGAATGTAAAAAAACTATGCGGTGTCCGTTCTGATGTAAAAAATATCTGAACAGTTGCGATTCCCAACCATAAAAATATTACCTGAAAGAGTTGAGATTGATATTTTGTAAACCTTGCTTCCCGTGTGAGCATGAACAATGAAAAAACAAAATACAATAGCGGGAGAGCACCCAAGACAAAGATTGATCTGATGTCAACCAATGAAGAACCAAACTGCGTAACATTAGCCACATAAAAATGTGCCCATAGGTAATCCGTTCTTTCATAACAGTAGTAAAAAAGAAGTAGAGTCGCATGAACAAGACCAAAGCCAACCAAGAGAAGAAGTATTTTTCTGATTGTAGCCCGCGCGAAAACGATAAGGATAAAGATTACTCCGATTAAAAAGATGATATAGGAGAAAATAAAAAGCGAAGCGAGTCCTAGAAAAACTCCGAGATTTAAAACGATAGAGTCGCGGTCGACCCTGAATTCAATCTCCTTGAAAAGATTGTTAAGGGCCATCAGCAAAAGAATTGATGCCATCAACTCAGGGGTAGTGGCGAGAAGATCAAACGAAAAAAAAGATAAGACCCCAAAAATCAGCGCGGGCACATAACTATTCTCGTTGTAGGCTTTATTGTTTATCAGTAATATTCCGAAATAGCAAGCTTGAAAAAAGATAAGCAAGAGTGCAAGAATATGACGCCCAACCAAAGACCTGCCAAAGAGGAAATTGAGCAGTCCTTCCATTAGGGCCATCAAGGGTCCGGTTCTGTCAATGATCTCAACGTACATTAATTTATCTCCGATCGTTTCGCCCAGCACAATACCTTTCAATTCCTGAACGGTCATGGCGGGCATGCTTATCAGCAAAGGAAGGCTCGCCAATGTTAGTAGTACCAACAAGACAATAAGCCTGTAAGGATCGTTGATGCGAAAGTAGCGGAGCACTTACTTATATAATTAATGCGCAAATAAGTAAAAATAAGCGGGAACACCTTCGTTTATAAACACAGCCGCAAGCTTTCATCTTTACGCTTTAATCTTTTAACTTATCTTTGACTCTATGAGCGGAACCGTGCGACAGCAAAAATTCAGCAAGCTGATTCAAAAAGAACTCAGTGATATCTTCCAGCGTGACCAGCGCGGTCTTTTGGGGAATGCATTTGTTACCATTATGGAGGTCCATATTAGTCCTGATCTCAGCGTTGCTAGGGTATATATTAGCATGGCATTGGTAAAGGATAAGCCAGCAATGATTGAAAAGCTCGAGCTGCACAAAAAGGAAATCAGAAAGGCATTGGGCGAGCGCATCAGAAATCAAGCTCGCATTGTTCCACAATTGGCCTTTTTTATTGATGAAACACAAGAAGGGGCTCAGCGCATTGAAGATCTTTTGAAAAGCCTTAACATCCCTCCTGCAAAACCCGATGAAGAGTAATCCCTTTATCAGCGAATGAATCTCCCCTTCTTTATAGCCCGGCGTTATTTTCTATCCAAGCGAAAGAAGAATTTTATTAATCTCATTTCTCTACTATCAATGACGTGTGTAGCGTTTGTCACAGCAGCGTTGATCATTGTGTTGTCTGTATTTAATGGCCTTGAGGTCCTATTGGGTTCTCTTTACACTTCCTTTGATCCCGAACTAAAAATTGAGGCCATTAAAGGAAAGTCCTTTGAAATAGATGATAAGATGCTTGCCTCAATTCAGTCGATTGAGGGTGTTAAAATTGTAACCCAGGTGATTGAAGATTACGCGTTGGTAAAATATCGTGACGCAAAAATGGTTGTGAAAATCAAGGGAGTAAGTGACAACTTCATTGACCAGCATCGTCTTGATGATCATATATCGGAAGGTGTGCTTCAGCTAAAGAAAGACAGTATTTCATTTGCGATTATTGGTCGGGGTGTTCGCTATACCCTTTCGGCAGAAGTAATGGATGAGTCGCATGCAATTCAGGTTTTTCATATTAGAAATTTTAAGACGGGTACGGTTGATCCATCAAAAATGTACTCGAGCAAGAGCATACGACCAGGATCTGTGTTCGCTATTGAAAAAAACTTTGATGAAAATTACATCTTCGTTCCATTGGATTTTGCGAAAGACCTGTTGGAATACGGCGATCGGAGAACAGCCCTTGAAGTACAGACAAATGGTGCCGATGTAAAGAGAGTCAAAGCGAGAATAAGTGAGATGCTTGGCGAAAAATTCTCCGTGCTCACGAATGAAGAGCAACATAAAGATTTATACAGATTACTAAAGTTTGAAAAGTTATTTTCATTCTTTTCATTATCACTCTTACTGCTGGTGGGATCTATCAATATGTTTTTTTCGCTGATGATGCTGGCAATCGATAAGAAAAAGGACATCAGTATTTTAAGTGCGATGGGTGCCCCGGCATCATTGATAAAAAAAATCTTCCTGATGGAGGGAGCATTAATATCTTTCATCGGCGCAGGCATAGGACTTTTACTAGGGGCTACACTCTGCTACCTGCAAGACACGGTTGGACTCGTTGGAATGGGTATGGAGAATGTCATCGTCACCTATTATCCTGTTAAAATGAATGTGAGTGATTTTATACTAACGGGCTCGGTCATCCTCATTGTTACACTTCTTGTTTCGTTCAGACCAGCCATTTTAGCCTCGCGTTCCTATTCTATCGACCACCTCTGATGTAAGGTTTTGGTGGAAAACGCCAAAAAACTTTACATGAGATTACCTATTTTGCCTTTCGGCTCATTCTGAAAAGTGCCAAAATCAAGCTTTGGCCCTTCTCTTAACCCATGAACCTCATTTTTAGCCCAAAATCGCATGAAAGTTTCGGCAGCACAGCCCTTTCAATTGATCTACTCGCTGTATCAGCACGAGTATCTGGGCTATATTTTTGAGGCTTTCATCGTACGGCTTGACGAAAACGGCAAGCTCACCTACCAGCATCAAAACATTTCCTCAAAAAATGCCCGCGAGTTCTCGAAGGGTTTGGATGAGCGAGACTACGATCTGATCGATCTGATGGACAGCATGAATCAGGATGCGGTGCTACGTCATTTCTCCAAGAAAATAATGAAGCCTGATGAGTTCTTCTCGAAGATCTTCAAGAAAGACAAGGGCGAAGAAAAACTGCTTCAAGAGCAGATCGATGCATACATGGAAAAGCGAAGGGCGGCTGTTCTTGAAAAAATCAAGGGCAAACGTCTTTACGAAATGGGTAATGATGGAGAGCCAACCTGGCGCAAAGTTGAAGTACTTGACCAACGCGCAAATGTAAAGTTTCATTTTATTCGTACTTCCGAGAATACCACCTATTATCCCACTATTACTTATAACGACAAAGACGTTGAGATTCCAACAACGACGGCTTACATGGTGTGCAAGACTCCAGCTTGGATTGTTGTGGATGGAAAACTCTATGGATTTGACAAACCGGTGGATGGTAAGAAGCTTAATCCTTTTCTGACGCGCAAGAACATTGTGATTCCAAAAAATCTGGAAGATAATTACTATAACAATTTCATCTCAGCACTGATAGCTTCTTTTGAAGATGTTGAAGTACAGGGTTTTGAGATCATCAAGAACGTTTACGAACCCCATCCCCTTCTCACTATTTCTGAGTTACCTCCAGCCAATACAAAAGAAGCCGCATCGCTTTTTGCCGAACATCCCGAGGAGAAGCCCAGCAGCGATGAGGCTGGAAAAATCGTTTTCGATCTGTCATTCAAATATGGCAAGTATCGCTTTCGCGGAGATGCTTTTGGTGATGTAAGCGTTTCAATGGAGAAAAAAGAGGATGATTTCATTTTTCATCGCATCAAGCGAGATATCTCAAGTGAAAAGAAATACGCCGCGACTTTGATAAAACTTGGACTTCCACTTTCTGGCAACTTCAGGACAGCCGTTGAGAAGGCTCATGCTTTTTCATGGATCAATGAAAACCGGGTTAACTTATTAAATTTTGGATTCGAGGTCAGTCAACCAGACAACCGCGACAAGAAATACTTTGTTGGTAAGGCCATTATTGAACTTGAAGTAAAAGAAAGTATCGACTGGTTTGATATTCATGCCAAGATTCGTTTCGGTGAATTTGAAATTTCTTTCAAAGAACTTCGTAAACTCATTCTCAAAAAGAAAGTAGAATTCAAACTTCCTAACGGAGAGATCGCGATCATTCCTGACGCATGGTTAATAAAGTATGGCGATTTGTTTGCCATGAGTGAGACTCATGGAACCAATGAAAAGCCCGTTCTCCATAAATACCATCTTAATCTGGTAAAAGAACTTCAGGATGGTAATCTTGCCAAGGTTCACATCAGTGACCGCTTACGCAATATTGAAAACTTTACTGGCATCAAAGATTATCCGCTTCCTGCCGGATTTCATGGAAGTCTTCGTCCTTACCAAAAAGCCGGATATAATTGGTTACGATTCCTAAATGAATTTCGGTTGGGCGGATGTCTTGCAGATGATATGGGCCTCGGTAAAACCGTACAGACACTAACGCTTCTTCAATCCGAAAAAGAAAGAGGAAATTCCGGTACGACATTACTCATCATGCCTACTTCTCTCCTTTATAACTGGGAAATGGAAGCTGAGAAGTTTGTCCCTGACCTAAAAATCCTAACCTATACCGGCACCAACAGAAACAAGGACATTGAACGATTCAGCAAATACGATGTTGTGCTTACCTCCTACGGAATCACGCGATTGGACGTTGAGTCACTGCAAAAATTCAATTTTCATTACATAATCCTTGATGAGTCACAGGTTATTAAAAATCCTTCATCAAACATTGCAAAAGCTGTTCTTCAACTGAGGTCACGGTTCCGTCTAACACTCACGGGAACGCCATTGGAAAACACTACGCTAGACCTTTGGTCACAGATGACCTTCATCAACCCCGGGTTACTCGGCGGCCAAACATTCTTTAAAAACGAGTATCAAATCCCGATAGAGAAACGCGCAGACGAAGCAAAAACCAAAAAGCTCAATTCAATTATTAAGCCGTTTGTATTAAGGAGATTGAAGTCTCAGGTTGCAACTGATCTTCCGGAAAAAGTCGAGAACATTTATTATACCCATCTTTCGCCGGCTCAGGAAGAGAAGTACGAAGAAGCCAAATCATTCTATCGTCACAAGATTCTTGACCTTATCGAAAAAGAAGGATTGAATAATTCCAGAATTACAATTCTAGAAGGACTTACGAAGCTTCGACAGATATCCAATCATCCGAGAATGGTGGATATCCACTATAAAGGTGATTCCGGAAAGCTGGAAGATCTTTCACACATGATTGAAAATGCGTTGCTGGAAGGACACAAGCTTTTGATCTTTAGTCAATTTGTAAAGCATCTTGAGATAGTTAAAGAGTTTTTGAAGTCAAAGAAAATCGACTTTGCCTATCTCGATGGCTCAAGTATGGATCGCAAGGATCAGGTAGAGAAATTCAACAAAGATCCTGATCTGAAAATTTTTCTAATATCAATTAAAGCTGGCGGCCTTGGCTTAAATTTAACCGAAGCAGATTACGTTTTCATTCTCGATCCATGGTGGAATCCTGCGGTAGAACAACAAGCTATTGACCGGGCGCATCGTATAGGACAGAAGAAGAAGGTCTTCACCTACAAGTTTATCACACGGAATACAGTTGAGGAAAAGATTCTACAGCTTCAAAAACGTAAGGTGAAACTCTCGGAGAGTCTCATCAATACGGAAGAGAGTATTGTCAAGTCCTTGACAAGGGAAGATATTGAGATGATGCTGGCATAATTGCACTCGGTCAGCAAAAAAAAATTTAATCACGTAGTGACATAGAAAACATAGAACTGGAATTTCGCTATTTGAATCAAGAGTGACGATCATCTCCCATCTCCGCCCGTGTCCTATTCCACCGATCATGCGACCATAGCCATCCTTCCGGCTGTTCGTGAATTACTTTCTCTGTAGCTTTAATATAGTTTTCAACAACAACTAAATCCGTTTTTGCATAGGGTGGCTCCGCTATCTTTATTAGTTCGTTCTCGTAATAACCGCGTTTAATTTTTCTGCTCACAAAAAAAATCACGGGGTATTGCGTAATGATCGCAAGCTGATTGATGCCCTGAAAGAATGCCGTATCCTGATGCAAAAAATTTGTCCAGTATCGCTTATCATGACCTAATCCAGGAAACTGATCTGCTAAAAGTGCCAGGCCATGCACTGTCCCCTTTATCCTTAACGCTTCGCGGCCAACTTTTTCGCGGCGAATTGGTTTTGCCCCAAATCGTTGACGTATCACGTTAGAAAAATCATCAAAGAATTGTGAACTCTGTGCCTGGTAGACATAATACACGGGGGGTGTTGTGCTCAGGCAGGCAGCCGCCAACATCCATTCCCAGTTAAACTGGTGTGCTGTAAGGTAGATCATCGCTTGACCTTCTCTTGCAATCTTCTCCACCTCTTCCGGATTTCTATATTTCATTCTTTCACGAACCTGCTCTTCCGACATTGTCATCAGCTTTAATGTCTCAATGGGATAATCGCAGAGATTTTTAAAAAAATTTCTTTCGATCTGATGCAATTCCGTATCCGATTTTTCCGGAAAAGAGTTTTTAAGGTTCTGTTGAACGACTGTTCTTCGATAGCGGATTACATGATATCCAATCACAAACATGAGATCTGAGATCAGGTACAATACTCGCAGAGGAAGTCTTGAAAGCAGCTTAAGCAAAAACATGTGACGCAAAATTACGCGATTGTTTTAATAACTTTTGTCGGATTCATTAAGTTGAAAAATGAAGGACACAGTTGTCATCCTCACAGGTGGATCCTCCGGAATCGGTAAGGCGATGGCTGAATAATTTTTAAAGCACGGATCAAAATTGTTTATCACCGGCCGCAATAAAGCCGACCTTGACATCGCCGTTGATGATCTTAGGAAGAAAGGAATTGAAATAATCGGCTTTCAGGCTGATGTAAGTCTGGAAGAGGATAATAAAAAGATGGCGGCAGATGCACTTCGGGCATACGGAAGAATTGATGTGCTGATCAACAATGCTGGAATTACGATGAGAGCACTTTTTGAAGAGGTGGATCTCGGGGTAATTAAAAAAGTGATGGACATCAATTTTTTCGGCGTAGTCTATGCAACAAAATATTGTCTGCCAGAAATCATAAGAAATAAGGGTTCTGTTGTTGGAATGTCATCTATTGCTGGCTATCGGGGATTGCCTGCACGCGCCGGATACTCAGCGTCAAAGTTTGCATTAAACGGATTCCTGGAAGTGCTGCGAACGGAAATGTTAAAGAAAGAAGTACATGTGCTTACGGCTTGCCCGGGATTTACAAAATCCAATACAAGAATTCGTGCTTTAACGAAAGACGGTTCTCCGCAAGGCGACTCGTCCAGGGACGAAGGAAAAATTATGAGTGCGGAAGAGTGTGCCTCACACATTTACCAAGCTACCGTCAAGCGAAAAAAAATCATTGTGCTCACCACTCAGGGAAAGCTCGCCGTATTTCTCAACAAATGGTTTCCGGTCTTTATGGATAAGATCGTCTATAATGAGCTGGCAAAAGAGCCTAATAGTCCTTTTAAATAAATCAGGTTTTATTGAGAAAGACCACTTTTGTATTGTCTGATTTGGAGACGTTTTTATAAAAGTCTACCAGTTCATTGTAAGTCTCCTTTGGGAAGGTTCCCTTCCAAACCTTCATTCTGCGTATGTAAATAAGTTTTCCCTCGTCGAATTGATACTTAGTTTCATATTCACCAAAACGGGTCGCAATCTTTACGGGCGCAGGTAAGAATTCTGGATAGAGATTTTCTGGGAAGTGAAATATAACCGTATCAAGATCAAGATAGTTTGATCTTTGAACGACATCAGTTTTTCGATTTGCTATCTTCTCCGGTATGTAAGAATTTTTATTCATCAAGTTGGGGGAGATAAAAAATCTCTTTCCACTGACGGACGCAAGTCTGTTCAAGGTCAGGTCAAGCTTTACCGTTACAGAGGGTAACTTACTTCTTCGTTCATTCATGGAAAATGTGTTAACCGTGAAGCTTGGTATATCTGTATTGTTTTGCACCCATTTTTTTTGTTCATCCGTTTGATTTCCAAGGATGAATTGAAGGCCGCCATTTTCATACTGGGTTCCTCCATAGTTGGTTACAACTTTGGCGTTTCCATTACCCAGCAAATCAACAGTAACATCTGCCGTTCTTGTTTGTCGGTTTTGCTCCGGTGTGTACTTCGTTGTCCTTACAAGCTTGCCTCCGTCTTCTGTTATCATTAGTGCCATCCGATCCCCTGTAAACGTTCCAGGATAATTGAAGGGATTAGTCTGACTGGTACATTCCAACCACAGCGTGTCCTTTCCATTTGGTACCCCAACGATAGCATGATTCCATTGATGGCTTGGGAAATCAGCGACAACTTCATCAGCATCCTTTCCCGATTCAATTATGGTATAGTAGCCTTTTATACCTACTACACTGAGCATCGTCACCATATAATTGGATAGTGCCTTGCAATCACCGTAACCAGTCTGATCGACAACCGATGCTGGAAACGGTTGAAGACCGCCTATTCCCAATTGAATTCCCACGTATCGTGTCTTGCCTTGCAAATACTCATAAATTGCCTTTGCTTTCTGCTCGGTCGTTGTCATCCCCTTTGTAATATCTCTAACCTTTTCCTTCGTTGCATCGGGTAGACCGTCACGACCCAAATTCAAAAGAGCGTTCCATTTTCCATACTCTTTCCAGGTAGACATATTCCCCTGATAGCCATCGTACTCAAATATTGAAGGCGCAGCCATTATGTTCGGTACAAACTGCGTTAGACTTGGCGAATAGGGTTCAAATTTTGATGGCTTAATATTATTGAACGCCCATGTTACTTGTTCCCGCCCACCCGAGAGCGCTTGCTTATTTGGCGCTGACACTTTCACCAACTTAAATCTTGGTGTCAGGTTGGTTGGATAGATCACTGTATACGTCGCGCTTTGGATCGAAACTTCATCATCGCTGTAAATACTAAAACCAGGGATGCCGTAAATAAAGTTCTCCTGAATTTCGTATTCATACTCAACAGTATAGGGGTAATTAGGCTGTGACAGGTCAGCATATTTAATACGATTGTCATCAAAAAGTGTACCTCCAGACGTTGCGCTCTGATCGACGATCTCGCTCTGCTTCAATTTCTTTACTTCATTTCCAAGGGCATCATAAGCCGTTCCTTTAAATGTAAGGATCTTTCTAAGTTTGTCGTAGTGGGCCACATTTGCAGCCATAAATTTTGCTTTCTCATTGAGGATGGTAACTACATAATGAACCTTGTGAACACTTTGGCTTACGCTGAGTATTTCAAATTGTGATTCTTTTATTCGAATCACCGCATACATACCTTGCTTAAGGCTATCTGGTATTTCACTTACTGGATACTTTTTATCGCCAGCAATGATGCTCAGCGTACCGCAAAAAATAAATATTAAAAAGATGACGCTTATTCTCATATTATTTTTTCTTCATTACAATTTGTTCTGCTTGCTTCGCCACAACCTGATTATAAAACTCTTTTAGTGCGGGATATTCATCTTGTGTGAAAAGACTTTTATTTATTTGGAAAGTGCTGGTGATGCTTACCGCGTTTCCCACCACAGCAGCATTGTATAAATACTTTCCAGTGTTGCCTGGCATAGCCAACAGCTTGCTTTTTGGAAGCTCGTCTACAATATACCCGTCTGGAATAGCAACTTTCAACATATAGGTTTTATCCTGAGCAGTTCCAAAATCAATTGGATAGATTCGGGTTTCCGATTTAAATGGGTTCTCGACGATCTGGCTGGCAACAAAAGGGCTTAAATAAATAACATCGCCCGCTACGGATGTGTGCTCGCCAATGCTAATATCATGTGCTTCTTTTGCCGTCTTCCCCAAATCCTTAACATCCTGAAACTCGCTCTTTGTTATCTGCCATTGTTTCGTTTTGGAAAAGTCGGCTACATATTTCTCTTCCCCGTCTTTGGAATAGGACCTACGCATATTTGCCGCATCAAATCCGTCGCGGGTATACAAAACCTTTCCCTTCAGCTCTCCGGCAGCATCAAGGGTCATATCAGCATTAACAATTGTTTTTGACTTCGCCTTTGTGGTTAGGTCTATCCAACCATGATTTTTTGCAGAAATAACAAGACCCTGACCATTAAGACACCGGCTAGGAAGCACATCGTAAGGCAAATACTTTTCAGTCGCATCGAGCAGAAGAATTTTATCTCCAAGTCGGACAGCACAGATAATATAATTAAATTGTCTTGTCATGGGAAATTGTTGACGTATAAATCCATGATCACGCGTGCTCAAGATTACCATGTCTGTTTCAAGCCCGGCCTTTTGAAGCATCGAAGCAAACATTATATTAATGTCACCTGCGGAACCCTTTTTCTTTTCTAAAACTTTCTTTGAGGGAAAAGCCGCCCAGTCTTCATCACCATCGTACTCAACATTCTGTTTTATATAATCAGAAATTGCCGCAATTTTCTGAAGCGGATCGGTCAACCCTGCCGTGATTTGCTCAACCCTTTCCTTTAAAAAACCAGAACCTCCGATGATCTTGCCAAAGGATTCGCTCGTTAATAGATCTTCATTTAATTTGGTCCACGAACCCATGATCTCTTTCTGATATGTTGTGTAATTGATACGCGAGAGGGCAAAATTTATCTTTGATTTATAATCATCACCATCGGTCATAAACGGCTCCGGCTTAAAGGCCGGAACATCGGTGGCTACATAGTGATAAGCATTTACTTGAGTTTGAAAATAGCTTATTCTGTTTTGTTCAACTTTTGAAAGAGTAATATAACCTTGCATGTATCTTTCATAAACAAAAACTTCAGGCATCATGGCCCAGTACTCGCTTAATCGGGTGGGGATACTTGTTTGGAAGCTCCAGTTTGGAAAATTTACGTAGGAAGCCGACACCTTTCTATAGGAGTATTCTATAACCGATCCCACTTTTACATTGGGAATTGTAAACTTTTGCTGTTCGTAGTACTTGTTATATTTTTCTTTGAAAATTCCATCTTTGGCAATCTTGCTCTCTACTATTTTACCATTCTCAAGATTATAAGAGGAGGCTTTAAAGCTTTGGACGTAGTCATCGCCACCTATTGAAAGCAGAATGCTTGAGTTGGCAAGATCCAATCCATCTTTCGTCAGGATTTTTATTCTAACGTGTGTATCAAAATTTATCTGGATATTATCGCCTGCCGCATTAAGGAAGGCTACTCCATAATCCACCAGTACGACCGCGGATGCCGAAGAGTCCTTCGCATACACCGTCATCTTCATATCTTCCATTGGAATGTCGCCGTATTTGATAGGGGACTTCGGTTCCTTCTGACCATACACAGTCATAGCGCAGATCATCAGAATTACTGATGCAAGTTTTTTCATGTAGTTCGGGTAGGTTTAATAATAAATAATTGATCCTTTTTAGCAGGACCAGTCGACTTATAAGATTTTTTAAAAATGAAAATTTGGGTGTATAGTAAAGAACTCAAAAATATTGGTCATAGCAAACTAACAGGGTCAACTAATTATTATGGCCGCTTATTAGAAATCCAATATTATCAAGGCGATTTGTTGCGAAAAGTGGCGGTTTTTAGCTTTTGCGTTTCAAAAGTGCCAGCGCTATTCCAAATATTATTTTTAATGCTCCCTAAATCGGTTTGGTAACATAACTTTGCAACTCACAAATTCTCCACGATTGTCTAAATCAAAATCTCAATTCTTCTGTCAAAACTGTGGCTACGAGTCAGCAAAATGGCTTGGAAAATGTCCGTCATGTGAAGCGTGGAATTCTTTCGTGGAAGAGGTTGTCACCAAAGGCGTGGAAAAGAATGAATGGCGGCAGGACTCCACAAAGCAACGAGCCAACAAACCCAAGAACTTTGACGAAATTCAGTCAGGAACTGAAAGCCGGATCGTTTCTCAGGATCACGAATTGGATAGAGTGCTTGGAGGTGGGATTGTAACGGGTTCACTTGTACTCATTGGTGGTGAGCCCGGCATTGGAAAATCAACTCTCATGCTTCAGATCGGGCTTGGATTAAAGAAACTGAAAGTCCTTTATGTTTCTGGTGAGGAGAGTGAGCAACAATTAAAAATGAGAGCCCAGCGTCTTGGTATTGCAGACGGCGCCAAAAACTTTTTTACACTCGCCGAAACAAACACGAAAAATATCTTTCTGGCCATTGAATCGCTGTCTCCTCAGCTGGTGATTATTGATTCTATTCAAACATTGTTCTCGCCTTTGCTCGATAGCACTCCCGGCAGCGTTGGGCAGGTACGACAGACCGCAGGGGAGATGATGAAGTTCGCCAAGGAAACCAACACGCCTGTTTTTCTGGTTGGCCATATTACAAAAGATGGTTCCCTTGCCGGTCCCAAAGTTCTTGAGCACATGGTAGACACTGTTCTTCAGTTTGAAGGCGATCAACACCTTGCTTATCGAATTTTAAGAACAACAAAAAATCGCTTTGGCTCTACAGCAGAAATTGGTATCTATGAAATGCTGGGTACGGGTTTGCGAGAAGTCAGTAACCCTTCAGAAATACTAATCTCTCAAAAAGACGGACCTCATACAGGCGCGACGATCGCCGCCACGCTTGAAGGCAATCGCCCTTTGTTGATCGAAGTTCAATCGCTGGTAAGTCCTGCATCGTATGGCACCCCTCAACGAACACCAACAGGTTTTGATCAAAAGAGATTAAACATGCTACTGGCCGTATTGGAAAAACGATGTGGTTTTAGAATGGGTACGCAGGATGTGTTTTTGAATATGGCAGGCGGTATTCGCGTTGAAGATCCTGCTATTGATCTTGCCATCTGTATTTCAATTATTTCATCGATGGAAGAAATTTCCATATCCGATAAGATTTGCTTCGCTGCGGAGATTGGTTTGGGTGGTGAACTTCGGGCGGTCAACAGAATTGAGCAGCGTATTTCCGAAGCGGAGAAACTTGGCTTCGAACAAATCTATATTTCAAAATTCAATCAGAAGTCATCGCCGGCGAGAAGCAAGATCAAGATTCATTTGTTCGGGAAATTGAGCGAGGTTTTTGAGAATCTTTTCAAATAATTCATTACGCTGTTCGACTAATCACGTCGACGGTGCATTCACTAACCGCTGGCCCAAGCCGGCGGCTATCCATCGCGAGACGCATCGGCTTTAGTCCAACCATTAATTCCCCTGCAATCCACCCGTATGTATCGCTAGAATAGTAGAGCCTCGTTTAAAGCTTCCTTTCTTAACCTCTTCATAAATACCCATCATCATTTTTGCTGTATACACCTTATCCAATGGCAGAACATATTTCAATTTTTGATCAATAATAAAGTCATCCACTTCCGATGATTGCTTACCGTATCCGCCAAAATGATAGTCGGTTTTTATCTCCCAGTTTGTGAGTCCGGCGTGTAGGTACTTTTTTATTTCATCTCCAAGAAACGTTCCTCCTTTCAAAGAAGAAAATCCAATGACTCGTTTTTTATCTTCCATCCCGTTGATGATTCCTGCCATTGTTCCTCCGGTGCCAATCGGCAAGCACACATAATCAAAATAAATTTCGGAAAGAAGATTTTTTGCAAACTCAGCGCATCCCTTCACGGCAAGATCATTACTACCTCCTTCCGGAATCAAATAGAAATGACCAAACCGCTTTTTAAGATTTTCCAGGAACTCCCCTTCAGTTTTATGACGATACTGATCTCTTGAGACATAATGCAGTTGCATTCCTCTCAACTTCGCGAATGAAAGAGTTGAATTTAACGGAAGTGTTTCTTCTCCTCGTATGATACCAATACTCTTGAACCCATTCTCATAAGCAGCTGCCGCTGTTGCAAAAATGTTATTTGAATAGGCTCCTCCGAATGTTAAAAGTGTCTGGCAATTGAAATCAAGAGCCTCCTCGATATTATACTTCAGCTTCCACCATTTATTACCCGCTATTTCCGGATGATTCAAATCTTCTCGTTTAATGAACAGTCGAACACCCGCTTCCTCTAAGCGAGCTTCTTTAATCTCTTCAATGGGCGTTTTTCTGTAGCGATACGACATTAATCTAATTTTATTAGCAAACACTAATATTAGTAGTATTTTTGATAATGGATGATTCTTACTTCAAAGGTCGCGGTGCACAAATTAAAACAGGCAATAAATTCCTGAAAGCTCAATATGTATCTGAACACATTGAAGGCCTTGATGAACCTCTTCTTGAATCACCAACCACCCAAATCTTTATTGAAAATCCAAAAAAGATAATCAACAAGATAACTAGTCCGGATCTGAATGGAATGTTTTCAGTCAATGCTTACCAGGGTTGTGAACATGGCTGTATTTATTGCTACGCAAGAAACACCCATGAATATTATGGGTTCAGTGCTGGATTAGATTTTGAAACTAAGATTATTGTCAAGCAAAGTGCACCCCAAGTCCTTGAGCAGCAAATCATGAGTAAGAACTGGCAGGCGGCTCCGATCATGATTTCTGGCAATACCGATTGCTATCAGCCACAGGAAAGAAAGTTTGAACTCACACGTAAGATGCTTCAGGTCATGGCAAAATACAGACATCCGGTAAGTATCATTACAAAGAACAGTCTCATCACGCGCGATATCGATATACTACAAGACCTTGCTTCCGATAATCTTGTACATGTTGCTATTTCCATTACAACATTAAACGAAGACCTCCGCCGGGCGATGGAACCAAGAACAGCAAGCGCGATAAAACGTTTAAAAACAATTGAAGTACTTTCCAAAGCAAACATTCCGGTTGTGGTGATGACGGCACCCATCATTCCCGGCTTAAATCATCACGAGATTCCGGCATTGATAAAAGCCGCCGCAGATCACGGTGCGTTGTCAGCAGGAATGACAGTTGTGAGACTAAATGGATCAATAGCAAAGATCTTTGAAGACTGGCTGCGGAAGAATTTTCCGGATCGGTTCGATAAAGTATGGCATCAGATCTGTTCTCTTCATGGGGGTTTGGTGAATGATTCCGAGTTCGGCCGTAGAATGGCTGGGGAAGGAAAGGAAGCTGACATTATTCATCAGTTGTTTCGATTCGCTAAAAAGAAATATATGAGCGGCCGTGTGATTCCATCCTACGACCTTACCAAATTCCGCAAAGGAGGAAACCTGAGTCTCTTTTAATCTTCGTACATTTGCCCTGTGAAAAGAAAAGTAGTCATCGCTTTGCTGGCTTGTTACCTGATAGCTTCAACTGAATTTCATCAGCTTTTGCGGCTTCCGTTGCTGTTTGAGCATTATACAGAACACAGCGCGATGGTGGATATGACGTTTTGGGAATTTCTTGTTATGCATTACGAGAATGATGTTGCCCACGATGATACCGACATGAGCCTGCCATTCAAGGATTGTCATCATTCACTTACTTTCTCATTTACCGCTGTCCCTTCACCGAATATTTTACTGACGCAACCACTGGCACTACAAAACGATCCCCTTC
>JBBRFP010000004.1:0-22587 GCA_038241465.1 Cytophagales bacterium
CTGGATGTGATACGCGACACAAGCAGGTTTTCATTTCTTTCCTGAACTGAAAATATTTTTGCAAAAGAAAAGTAGTCAAGCGTCAGTTGCGGATTGGTTTTGAATAGAACAAGCAGAAAGATCAACAACGCGGAAGAAACAATAATCGCGTAATCCCTAAAAAAAGTGGGGCCACGCGGAGTAATTTCCTGAGAATTCAATTCCAATGAGGAATTGGACGAAATTATCTGAGTGGTCAGCAGATGAACTTCCTTTTCGGAATAAACTCCAAAAAACAACTTCGATGAATAGAGTTTCGAGAGGCTGTCGATGCTTAATGTTATTTTTTTTCCATTCGAAATCAACTTGCCATTCACGAACAAATTAATTTCTTCCGTATTCTTTATAAATAAATACTGACCCCTGAAAGCCGCACCATCCACATGGAAATAGATCGTATAAATGCCAGTCAGCGATGAAGTTCCAATGGATTGATACTCGTCTGTGAACTGCAGCCAGGACGATTTCAGTTCTTTAACGACAATAGGACCCGCCTGCAGGGTTTGCGCCATGATCAACAACAAAAAAACCCGCATCATTGAGCAAAATTATTCTAAACGGTGGCTATTCCATAATAAAGTGCCAAAAGCACGGCCCCTAAGAAAATTTATGAATTAAAAAGAACCGAGCCTTTTTGCTCATAAAGAGTTCGTAGTTATCAAGATAAGGTTTGTGATTTTTGCGTGTCTTTCACGTGCTTTGTGACAACCGTTTGTATGTCTGGCATATATCTCCACGTTCCCTTTTGCAAACAAGCTTGTCATTACTGTGACTTTCATTTTTCGACAGACACGAGTTCTTCTGCGGAACTTACCGACGCAATGGTGAAAGAACTTGGCAATCAAAGGGAATATCTGAATGAACCCGTGACTACTATTTACTTTGGAGGCGGAACGCCCTCCCTGCTTGACAAGAAGCAGATCGATCTTTTGCTGAGCACTATTGCCTCTAACTATAGCCTAGCTGCTGACGCAGAGATTACACTGGAGGCCAATCCAGATGATCTCACGAAAGATAAACTGAACAGTCTGCGTGACGCAGGTATTAATCGCTTAAGTATAGGAATACAATGTTTTGACGACAGTCTTTTAAAATTTTTAAACCGGGCGCACGATGCTTCTGGAGCTATCACCAGCCTTAAGAATGTAAAGGAAGCAGGGTTTAACAACATCAGTATTGATCTTATTTATGCTATCCCAGGCCTTTCTGAAAAGATCTGGGAGCAGACGTTGGCGACCACTATTTCTTTTTCTCCCGAACATATTTCATCGTATGCATTAACAATCGAAGAACGCACGGTCTTTGGTAATTGGGTAAAGCGTGGAAAATTACATCCGATGGAAGAGGAGCCCGCCGCACGTCAATTCGAAATATTAACGGAAGTTCTATCAAGAAATGGATATGAACAGTATGAGATCTCAAACTTTTGTAAACCCGGTTTCCATTCAAAGCATAACAGTAGCTACTGGAAAGATTCCCATTATTTAGGTATCGGACCAAGTGCGCATTCATACAACGGGCAGTCCAGACAATTCAATGTTCGCAATAACGCACGATACGTACGACTGATCCAGTCCAATGAACCTACATTTGAGAAAGAGATTCTTACCAGGGAGAACAAGATCAATGAATATATTCTGACTACGCTACGAACGATATGGGGATGTGATCTTGATTTTCTTAAGAACCAGCTAAACGATGATCTACGAGTTAGAAAGGGAGAATATCTTTCAAAACTCAGGCATGAAGGCCTCGTTTCGATTGAGCATAACATTCTCCGTTTGACCAAAAAAGGCAAGTTGTTAGCGGATAAAATTACAGAAGACCTGATAGTCTGATCCTGAAATCCTTGGGAGTTGTCGCGGAGCTTGTTAATTTTCAAAATCCATTTGGCTATGACTTCTGACGAAAAAAGGGTTTACCTGTTACTCAAGGCCGTTATCTTCTATTATCACGGCCTGGACGCACAAGAAAAGGTCGATCTGGAAAATGCGGCAGTACGACTTGAGGCCCCCGAAGAGCTTAAATGGGCGCTGGAATTCATCGATAAAGATTACCTGACGTCGTTCGAACGGGCAAGGGCTTTCCTCAACGATATTATTGGCGACTATCCCAAAGACAAAAGGATAAGTCTCATTAACATGGTATGGGAGTCCAACAATCTGAAGGGTTATGTCACGGAAATGGAAGCGACGGCGATGTTAAAGCTGGCGAGGGATTGGACGGTTGAGAAAGAGTTGATTGAATTGGTATTGAAATAGTCAAAATTAGAAATTAGGGACGATCTTTAAAGACTCATCATATCCTTAAACTTTGCCGCCTGACGACGACTAACCTCCACTTTATCTCCGCCGCGAAGCTTCACCATTAGTCCGCCGTTGAACCACGGTTCTATACTTTCCACCCAACTCAAATTTACAATGTGCTTACGACTCGCCCGAAAGAATGCGCGTTCATCAAGTTTTTCATCCAGTGCGTTGAGGGACTTATGGATCATCGGACGATTCGCATCAAAATAAACTTTGATGTAATTGCCATCCGATTCAAATAATCTGATGTTGGTAAGACTCACAAACCAGCAACGTTCTCCGTCCTTCACAAATACCTGATCTTCCAATCCGAGCTTTTGATCGCGTGCGCGGCCTGAACGGGTTCGTTCTTTTTCCTGGACTTTTTGTACCGCTTCCGAAAGACGCTCGGCGGTGATAGGCTTCAGCAAATAATCAAGAGCATTTACTTCAAAGGCTTTAATTGCAAACTCATCATAAGCAGTCGTGAAAACCACCAATGGGACGGTGTCGAGCGTTTCTAACAATTGAAAGCCGGTGCGGCCAGGCATTTGAATATCCAAAAAAAGCAGGTCCGGATTGAGCTCCGTGATCATTTGCTCGGCCTCATCTGCATTTTGAGCCTCCCCGACAATTTCAATAGAAGGATGTTCCTCCAGTAATTTCATCAGTTCTTTGCGAGCCAGACGTTCATCATCTACAATCAGTGCTTTCATGTTTTATCTCAAATGTGGTATTTCTATCTCCGTTAAAACAAAAGTATCTTTTTCAGACACAATTTTAAATGAAGCCTTATTTCCGTAAATAAGTTTCAAACGTTGTCGGGTATTTTCCAATCCGAGACCCCCTTCTGACCGATTTGATCCATTTAGATAATGCCCGCTATTCCGGACTTGGATCGTCAGGCGGTCGTTACGAACCATCGTTTTCATTTGAATAACACCCCCTGCGGTCAGTTTTGCTATGCCATGCTTGATGCCGTTTTCAACAAGTGTCTGAATCATCAATGGTGGGACAAGAAATTCTCTTGAATCAGGATCGATCTCAAACTCTGTTTTTAGTCGCTCCTCAAAACGAATGCTTTCAAGGCCGAGATAATCTTTTACGATCTTCAATTCGTCATCAAATTTCGTAAGCCCTCTTTTTCCGGTAGAAAGGGAATTTCGTAAAATATTTGAAAGCTGATTGATCGCCTGCTTTGATTTAGAAGGATTTTCATCCACTAAAGCCCTAATACTGTTGAGCGCGTTAAAAATAAAATGAGGATTAAGCTGAGATTTCAAATTGTTCAGTTCGATTTCGCGGACCGAAGCTTCAAGCTTGAGGGACGTATTGTAACGCTCAAAATAATTATAAATAAAATAGAGGGCGCACCATAAAAAAAATACGAGTGCGTTGATCACTGTCAAAACAAAAACATTGACTGGATTGAAGGCCACTTTGCTGTTGAATAATCCTAGCGGCATGGATACTGGCATTTTGAAAACATAAACGATGAAGCCCAGTACAATCACACTTAAAATTACTCTTGGAATGAGTACCTGCATTCCTGCATCAAGCCATCTCCATTTGTTGATCAGATTTCTAAACGTATGTGTCAGTAAAAGAAAAAATAATGCTTCGTACGTAAGAAGGATCACGCGCTGTGTGCTAAGTCCCTGCTGACCCGAAGCAAAAACGCTCACAACAATATTCACTATTGCGTAAAGCATCCATCCTCCTATCTGCAACGTCCAGTATAACCGGTTTTTATTTACCATGAAGAGGGCAAAGGTAGAGATTCAAAGTTACAGGTTACAAGTTTCAGGTTGTCGGTGACAGGAGATGGACGACCGGTAATTATAGCTCGAGTTTCAAAAACTTGCCAGTATACCCTACTGTAACTTTGGCAACCTCCTCTGGTGTACCCTGGGCAACGATCTTCCCGCCCTTTGCTCCACCTTCCGGACCAAGATCAATGACCTGATCAGCGGATTTAATAACATCCATGTTATGCTCAATCACGAGAACTGTGTTTCCCTTATTAACGAGCTTTTGCAAGACATCCAGCAAATGGGCAATATCCTGAAAATGAAGACCGGTGGTTGGTTCGTCCAGTATATAAAGAGTCTTGCCTGTGTCTCGCTTGGAAAGTTCTGTCGCCAGTTTCACTCGTTGTGCCTCGCCTCCAGATAACGTTGTGGCATGTTGACCTAATGAAATGTATCCAAGACCTACATCGTTCAGTGTTTCGATCTTTCGAAGGATTTTCGGCTGGTTCTCAAAAAAAGTAACAGCTTCTTCAACAGTCATGTCCAGCACGTCGGAAATTGATTTGCCTTTGAAGCGAACCTCTAATGTTTCACGGTTATAACGTTTGCCTTTACAGGTTTCACAGATCACGTAAACATCCGGAAGGAATTCCATTTCAATTAATCGCAATCCCGCACCTTCGCATGTTTCGCATCGTCCACCTTTTACGTTAAAGGAAAAACGACCAGGTTTGTATCCCCGAATCTTTGCTTCTGGTAATTGCGTAAAGAGGTCCCGTATCTCCGAAAACACGCCTGTATACGTAGCGGGGTTTGATCTGGGTGTACGTCCAATCGGAGACTGATCCACTTCAATAACTTTATCAATCAGATTGAGTCCATCGATCTTTTTATAGGCCAAGGGTTCAGCATGGGCATTAAAAAAGAACTTATTCAGAATAGGAAATAGTGTGTCATGAATAAGAGTAGACTTCCCGCTCCCTGACACTCCTGTAATACAGGTGAAAGTCCCGAGTTGAATATTCAAATCAACATTCTTAAGGTTATTGCCAGTTGCGCCTGTCATTAGTAACCTTTCGCCACTGCCTTTTCTTTTCTGCTTTGTGTAAGGAATGGCGACTTTCCCGTTGAGATAATCTGCAGTGGTACTCTTAATCTTAAGAAAATCCTTTGGAATACCTTCGCCAACGATTTGCCCACCGTGTCGCCCTGCACCAGGACCCACATCGATGATGTAATCTGAGTCAAGCATCATTTCCTTGTCATGCTCCACCACCACTACTGAATTTCCAAGATCGCGAAGATCCTTCAGCGCGTTGATAAGCTTTTCGTTATCGCGGGCATGAAGGCCAATGCTTGGCTCATCGAGAATATAAAGAACACCTACGAGCTGAGTTCCGATCTGAGTTGCCAACCGTATGCGTTGAGCCTCACCGCCGCTTAGGGTCCTTAATGGTCGGTCGAGATTTAAGTATTCCAACCCCACATCAAGTAAAAATCCAATTCGCTTACGGATCTCTTTCAGAACTTCGGTTGCAATGATGTTTTGTTTTTCCGATAGTCGGGTTTCGAGTCCATCGAACCATTTTTTAAGTGCATTGATATCCAGAAATGACAACTCGGATATATTCTTTCCATCCACCTTAAAATGGAGAGACTCTTTTTTGAGGCGGGATCCATTGCATTCAGGGCAGGTTTTTGTAACCATAAAATCCTCAACCCACTTTTTCAGAGCTTCCGAACCGTCATCACGCTGTTTCTCTAAAAAGTTTGCTATGCCCTCAAACCGTGTATTCCATTCTGTTCCTGGATATTTCACCGATGCAACAGCGACCGGGACATCATCACCATAAAGAAGGGTTTTGATCACTTCCTTTGGAATTTCTTTAATGGCAGTTGTTAACGAGAGCTTGTGCCTCTTTAAGATTGCTTCCACTTTTTTAAAGATCCAGATGTCGCGGTATTCCCCTAATGGAAGAATGCCACCACGGGCGATGCTTAATTTCTTATCCGGAATAATAGAATCTTCCGTGATCTCTTCTACTACGCCAAGTCCATTGCAAATGGGACAGGCACCATACGGAGAATTAAAAGAAAAAAGATTGGGAGCAGGTTCATCATAGGACAATCCTGTTACGGGATCCATTAGGTACTTTGAGAAATGATGGAGCTGATCATTTTCCTCGAGGAGCATCATGACACCCTTTCCTTCTTTCAACGACCTTGCAACAGATTGGCCAATTCGGTAACGATCCTTTTCATCTGCAATGACCCTATCAATCACCATTTCAATATCATGAATCTTGTACCGATCCAACTGCATCTTCGCGGTAATTTCCTGAACCTCTCCATCGATACGGACTTTTGTGAAGCCACTTTTTCTTATTTGAACAAAAAGCTCGCGATAATGGCCTTTTCTTCCACGTACAATTGGTGAAAGAAGTGTCAGTTTCTTCCCATTAAAGTGCTGAAATATCCCATTAAGAATCTGCTCTTCTGACTGCCTGACCATTTTCTCTCCGGTGAGGTAGGAATAAGCTTCACCTGCACGCGCAAAAAGAAGCCGCATGAAATCATAGATCTCCGTAACAGTGCCGACGGTTGAGCGGGGGTTTCTTGAAGTGGTCTTCTGTTCGATCGAGATGACGGGACTCAGACCATTTATTTTGTCAACATCGGGACGTTCAAGATTACCTAGAAAGCTTCTGGCATACGCTGAAAAGCTTTCCATGTATCTTCGTTGACCTTCCGCATAGATGGTATCAAAAGCAAGCGATGATTTTCCGCTGCCACTTATGCCTGTTATCACCACAAGCTTGTTGCGTGGAAAAGAAACACTGATATTTTTCAGGTTATGCTCACGCGCACCGATGACTTCAATGACATCGTGGCCTGTACTATCTCTTAATTCGGATTTTTTTATTGTATCGGGTATTTTATTCATGGGAGCCGCTCTGCCGGCAAAACGCGGGCAAAAATACTCTAACAAAATGGATGAAGACAGAGTTCGGGAAATAATATCGGATACGATATTTGTGCCTCGCGGTAAGCATCCTGAAACAGCGGTGGCATGAATGCGGTAGTAGCAATCCCTTCGATTAAGGCTACGCCTTAATTAAAAAGCGCTCGAGATCTTTTAGTTTTAAAACTCCTTCGTAATAAGCTTTACCAAAGATAACCGCAAAGACGCCCATGTCATTCAACCGCTGGATATCATCTACACCCCGAACACCTCCGCTGGCGAGCACCTTTAGGTCGGGAAACTTATCCATTATCTCCTGATAAAAAGAGAATGCAGGGCCCTCTAACACACCGTCCCGCGAGATGTCTGTGCATTTAGCGTATTTTAGACCGCGTTCGTAAAAAAAACTTAAATGGTCAAAAAGTTTAAGGTCTGATTTCTTCAACCATCCCCTGAATGCAACCTCTTTTGTTTGAATATCCGTTACGTCTGCGCTGAGGGTCATTTTCTCTCGGCCGTAAGAGATTACCCACGAAGCGAAAAGTTCCGGATTGGTGATTGCAATGCTGGAAGCGGTAACATAATCAGCCCCAAACTCAAAAGCAGCGCTCACATCACCATCGGTACTTACTCCGCCTGTGAAGTCGAGTTTCAGGTCTGTATGGTTAGAAATGGCCTCCAGCACGTGAAAGTTCTTTGGGCTTCCCCGTTCCGCTCCATCCAGGTCAACCAAATGGATTACGTCGATTCCATGATCCTCAAACCGCTTTGCCAGGTCGAGTGGATTTTCGTCATAAGCCTTTTCGCTGGCCGGATCGCCTTTGCGCATCTTTACAACTTTGCCTTTACGGATGGCTATGGAGGGTATTATTTGAATCATGTCCTAAAATAGCTCAAATTTTCAAGTGATTAAAGTTTCAGAACAACTTTCCAAGAGCCAAAAAGCGTCTGGCCGAAGTTTTGCAAGACATCAATATGCTTTTCCTTAATTTTAAATAATGGATATAAAAAAACTCCTCCTCGCCATTCTTTCGCTGGTTGCTTCAAATCTTTATGCTCAAACCAAGCTGCGGAAAATGCCACCAAATATCAATCACACTTCTGTTAACAATTATGCTCCTTTTATAAGTCTCGATGGTAACTCAATGGTTTACATCGCAGACGTAGCGGAGGACAATGTTCTTGCGATGTGCTATTCCATCCGAAAAGGTGTTGATTGGGAAGATCCTATTATTCTTCCAAAGACAATAAATACGAGATTGAATTTCCTTAAAGGCTATGGTTTAAGCACCGATGGAAAAACGTTATTCCTATCCAGTGCGCGGCAAAATGGAATGGGTGGTTTTGATCTTTACACGAGCCAGTTCAATGGTACAACCTGGACTGAACCGAAGAACATGTTATTGCCAGTCAATTCAAAAAGCAATGAGGCGAGTCCTTCTACTTCTTTGGACGGAACGATGATGTTCTACATGCGTTGTGATAAAATGGATTTTAATACGGCCGACAATTGCAAGATCATGATGATGAAAAAAAATGCGAAAGGTGAATGGGATGCTCCTGTTGAGTTGCCTGCTTTCGTGAACACTGGCAATTCTCAAACGCCAAGAATTTTGGGAGATGGAGAAACCCTTCTATTCTCTTCCAATAAAATACAACCTTCAAAAGGAGGAATGGATCTGTACTTTACCAAGCTCGCGAACGGGCAGTGGAGTTCACCACAGCCACTTGATTTCGCCAATACAGCAGGTGATGATCAGTACGTGAGCGCTTCGTCGCTCGGCCGTTATCTGGTACGGGATGTTAAGGGACAGCGCACCAATGAGCTCGTGGAATTGCTTATTCCGGTCGAAGTCAGACCCAAAGCCACAGTTAAAATTGAAGGAAAAGTTTCTGGTATGGATGATCTTTCAACGGCTTTTGTCACCGTATTCAACATGAAGGACCAGAAGCAGGTGTTTTCGACAAAACCCGGAAAAGATGGAGTGTTTGTCTCCTATATAAAAGAAGGAAGTGTTTATGATCTTTCTGTTGATCCAGAAAAAGATAGCTACACATTCTTTTCAAAAACATTTGACCTGACTGGGGACAAATTTCCATTAAATGAAAAAGTGAATGTGGTGTTAAAGCCTGCGGCGGCTGGGGATGAAATTACCCTGGAGGGAATTACGTTCAAACCCGGAACGGCCGAATTGACATCCGCCTCTTCTCAGGAACTCAGACGGCTGACTAGATTGATCAAAGGAAATCCTAATAAGTTTTTTTCGATTTTAATAACATTGGCAGGTTATCAAAAAGATTCGGTTCGCTCCAATCCCGATCTTACCGAAACCCATATAGACACTTTAAAATTTCCTGTAACGTATAAGATGGATTCCGTAAGAACAGGAACGCGTGATTCAGTCGTATTAAAGACGACGTATCACAATGATCGCACACTGCGCCAGGCGAAGGCTGTCGGGGATTATCTTTTTTCACAGGGAATTCCTGCTAATAGGGTTAGTAACTCAGGTAGAGCCCACGAGGAAGCTATCGCTGAAAAAAGAAAAACGATTGTGACGGTAATTATTCCTTGACAAGAAGTGGTACGGCAACCAGGGTCTTATCCCATACGAACACGAGCTCGAGGATATCATCTGCTTTTTCTACTGAGATCGTAAACTGTTCGAATTCTTTTTGAGTTGGAACCACCGGAACATCTATCACGATCACGTCTGTAACTGAGTCGCGGGCTGCTTCTCCGTTTTTCATCACGTCAATTCCCCAGTTCGGTATAACGGAGTTAAATACCACTGACCAGCTGTGTTCATTAGGAACTGTCCACAATGAGTAGGATCCGGCGGGCAGCGTTTTATTATCAATCACTAAGTCTTTGCTGGTTTGAAATACCGTTGCTTCATTTGCTCCTGTGCGCCATGTTTTGCCATAAGGAACTAGTCCTCCAAAAATTACGCGTCCTTTTTTGTAAGGACGGTTATAAAATACACTTACGATTAGGTTGCCATCCTTATACTCTGTTGTTGTTTCCGGGCTATGAGATTTAGTTTTTTCGAAAGCATAAAAAACTGCCGCCCCACCAGCCAAGGCAATCAAAAGTCCCGATATGAGAAGAAATTTCTTCATTATTTCTACCTAATTAAGTGCGTTTTAAACTCAAATTAACAGAATAAGGTTTCTGCAAAAGATGAATTATTGTTAGAAAGCACAAAAGGAGTTTAATTTGGGTTATAAATCAAATTCTTTATGGGTGGTGAATGGGTATTCTATGTAATCTTGGCACTTTTCGGGTTAGCGATTGTCTCCGTTTGGGTATTCCCAAATAAAAAGGTCAGCGATAACGAACACGACCTGAAGCATTAATTCATAAGTACGAATGAATATTTGTGTTTTTTGCGGATCCAGTGCCGGAAAAGATACAATCTATGCTGATGACGCCCGTGAAATAGGGAGGCTTCTTGCCACGTCTGGAAATACACTTGTCTATGGTGGTGGCAACGTCGGCCTTATGGGTATCGTCGCTGATTCTACGTTAGAGCATGGCGGCAAGGTAATTGGTGTTATACCAGATTTTTTGATGAAGCGTGAAGTGGGTCACAATGGCCTCTCTGAGCTGATTGTAGTTGCCTCTATGCATGAGCGCAAGAAAAAGATGGCAGATCTTTCAGACGCTTTTATTGCCTTGCCGGGTGGCTGGGGAACGCTCGATGAACTTGCTGAGATTTTAACGTGGCGTCAGCTTGGATTGATCGACCAACCGATCGGACTTCTTAACACCAACTCTTTCTTTTCTTCTCTAGTAAGTCAAATGAAGATAATGGCTGACAGTGGCTTTCTCCATCAGGACAACATGAATTTTCTTCATATTGAAAAAACACCTTCCAAAATGCTCACCGCACTGGGGGTACTTACCGTATAAGAACATATTGTTCCTAATAATTTTTAATAGTTTTATGAGGGGCCTTTTTCACTTATGCGTTTTCGCAGCCATTTCTTTGTTTTTCTTGTTGTTGTTCCCCTGTGGGCCAAAGCTCAGTTAGGCTTTACCCTCACTGGCGGAGCACATCAGGTAAGCTTCCCGATAGAGATTGCTAATAACCTTGTTATCATTCCGGTTGTGTTAAACGGGCAACTGCCATTAAAATTTATTCTGGATACCGGAGTCCGTACAACTATTCTTACGGAGAAGAGCTTTAGTGACATTCTTAAACTTACCTATGGTCGTCACTATTTTGTACCGGGTCCCGGTGGTGAAAAGGTAGTGGAGGCATATGTTACTAATAATGTTACGCTTGACATGCCGGGTGTACATGGCAAAGGACACGCGATGCTTGTGCTTGAAAAAGACTATTTAGAATTAAGGAACTACCTGGGTACCGATGTGCAGGGAATTCTCGGATACGAAGTATTTAGTCGATTTATTGTTGAAGTCGATTACGAAAAAAGAATGCTTACCCTTTCGCTTCCCGAATTCTTCAAACCAAAAAGAAAGTATCAGTTGATACCGATTTCTATTGAGGATACAAAGCCTTACGTGGAGATACCAATAGAAATGTCAAATGGAGATATCATCAATGCAAAATTACTTGTTGACACAGGTGCTAGCCATGGCATTGTACTGGATCCGTCAACCAATGAGAAAATTGTATTGCCACCTAAGCACGTTACGAGCCTCATTGGAAGGGGACTTGGTGGATTAATCACGGGGCAGATCGGAAGGATCAATTCAATAGCGTTTGGAAAATATAAAGTCACCGATGTAGTTGCAAATTTTCCTGACCCAAACAGTTATATTGATACGCTTAAGGGATCCGATATTTTTCGAAATGGTTCCATTGGTGGCGAACTGCTCTCCAGATTTACCACCATTTACAATTTCTCTTCAGGAAAATTGTATTTAAAAAAGAACTCTTCCTATAAGGCACAGTTTCAATTCAACATGAGTGGCCTGACACTTCGGGCAAAGGGATCGAGGCTTCGCAAGTTTGAAGTAACGGATGTTAGAAAAGATTCCCCATCAGAAAAAGTCGGTATTCTTAGTGGCGACGAGATACTTTCAATCAATGGATATCCAGCGAGCGATCTGACTCTCAGCAATATTAATGGCCTTTTTATTTCCAAGCCTGGAAAAAGGATAAAAATAGAATTATTGCGTGGCAGTGAGAAAGTTGTAAAAATATTCAAGCTAGAAAATCAGATCTAAGCTCTCAATAATCGGGACAGTTGACCCTTTCGCTCTCGGTAAGCTCGTGTCCAATGTTTTTGAGTTTCAAGAAAATGTGATGAATTCAAAAGTTCACGGTAAAGCGTGTCGCTTGTAAGATTTTGTTTTAAAACGAAATTCATCACACCTGCCCCAATCGTTTGATGGTAGTTTGAATTCTTCAATATCGTTATTGGAACATGCCTTGTTTTTCTACCATGCAGTTTCTCGACCATCAGATGAAGCTCTTCTTTCTCAATGTTATCATCGATTAAGATATGTTGAGGTTGAAAAGAGAGCAGGCGCTGAAAAATTGTTTGAAGATCAAACGCCATTTCAGTGAAGATCATTTTTTCACGAATTCCACGAAGACGGTCAGATACAAAACCCAACTCAATCGGATTATTGCCCACTACCAGCACTTTCCAGTGCTCTTGAAGTTTTTCTGTTTCAACCATAGATACCTCTATAACGTTTAGTGGGGAAAATAGTCACGAGGTAACATCCAGATTTTTTTTATTTGTTAAAGAGAATCTCAATAACCCTCCTGCCACTTCAAATGATTAGTTTTGAAAGGTGAGGGATCAAAAAATAATTATCGCAGGTGGTGGATTGGCAGGACTTATTACTTCAATCCACCTCACCCGTCAGGGGGTATCCTGTCACTTAATTGAAAAACATCGATATCCTTTTCACCGGGTCTGTGGCGAATACATTTCAAATGAAGTAGCCCCCTATTTGAAATCCCTTGATGTTTATCCGACTTCAATAGGGCCCGCGTCCATCAAACAATTACAACTCACCTCTGTCAATGGAAAATCCGCATCGATACCGCTCGATCTCGGCGGCTTTGGTATCAGTAGGTATCAATTAGATCTGTTGCTTTATCAGAAGGCGAAAGAATACGGAGTGGAATTTTCAGTTGATACAGAAGTGGAGAAAATTGCATTTAACAACAACAGTTTTCATGTGCAGACAAGCAAATCAATGCTTGAATCAGATATTGTTGTTGGCTCCTACGGCAAGCGATCAAAGCTTGACGTGCAGTTGAATCGTTCGTTTATTCAAAAGAGGTCTCCTTACGTTGGAGTCAAGTACCACATCCGTCTAAAAGGTTTTCCTGATGATTTGATTGCGCTTCACAATTTTAAAGATGGATACTGTGGTGTAAGTCGTGTGGAAGATGATCGTATCAATCTATGTTACCTGACGCATAGAAATAATGTAAAGCAGCACGGAAGTATTCCTGCTATGGAAAAAGCCGTTCTGTTTCAGAATCCCTTTTTGAAAAAGATCTTTTCTGAAGCGAATTTTCTTTTTGACAAACCAGAAACAATCAATGAAATATCTTTTGCAACAAAAAGTCCTGTGGAAGATCATGTATTAATGGCGGGTGATGCAGCAGGGATGATCACTCCTCTTTGTGGAAACGGAATGGCGATGGCTATTCATTCCGCTAAAATTCTGAGTGAACATTTGCTTCATTATCATAACAATGAAAATTATTCACGCTTACAACTAGAAAACGCCTATGCAAAAGCATGGACAAAGAAATTTGCAGGAAGACTGCGGGCAGGCAGAATCATTCAGCGACTATTTGGAAACACCTGGACCTCTGACCTTGCAGTTAACATGGCGAGGTATACACCACCAGTTGCAAATTTTTTGATGCGTAAAACGCATGGCGTCCCCTTCTAACGAAGAGGCGACACGAATTTTATCTCGATACCGTCCAAAATTGAATTAACTCAACCAGCAGTACTGGGGATTTGATTCGTAAAAAATCTCGACAAAGGCACCGGTTTTTTTATTAATTTTCAAAAGCTTAAAACAAACAATCATGATTGCAACTAATCGCAGAGAATTCATCCGTTCACTCGGCTTATTGACAGCAAGCTATGGAATAGCCGCAACTTCACTTTCCTCGTGTGCTTCCAAGCCAGAACTTTTTTTTAAGATCTCTCTTGCTGAATGGTCCCTTCATCGTACACTAAGAGCGAATAAACTTGATCACCTGGATTTTCCCGCCAAGGCTAAGAAAGACTTTGGTCTTTCTGCCGTGGAATACGTGAATCAGTTTTTCAAAGACAAAGCGAAGGACACTGCTTATCTGGGTGAGCTCAAAAAGCGATGCGATGACAATGGCGTAACCAGTGTATTGATTATGATTGACGGGGAAGGTGCTATGGCAGATCTTGAGGCAACAAAAAGATTGGAGGCTGTTGAAAATCATTACAAGTGGGTTGATGCCGCGAAATTCCTTGGATGTCATTCCATCCGTGTGAATTGCTTTGGAGCGGGTGCAAGGGAAGAGGTTGCCAAAGCCGGCGCCGATGGATTGCACAAGCTCAGTGAGTATGGACAGACCGCTGGAATAAATATAATCGTGGAAAATCATGGTGGAATGTCGTCCGATGGTCAGTGGCTAAATGGAGTCATCTCTTCGGTAGGGATGTCTAATTGTGGCACCCTTCCGGACTTTGGAAACTTCTGCATTACGCGGGAGAAACAAGGCGACAAAACGGTTTGCGTTGAAGAATATGATCGTTATAAGGGAACAAAGGAGCTGATGCCTTTTGCAAAAGGAGTCAGTGCCAAAACATATGATTTCGATGAACAAGGAAATTGTATTGAGACGGATTACACCAAAATACTTCGCATCGTAAAAGATGCCGGGTACACGAGTTACCTCGGTATAGAATATGAGGGCGATAAGCTCTCTGAAGACGATGGTATTCGTGCTACCATAAAGTTGCTGGAGCGGACGGGGGCAATTTGATTTCTGCTAAAGTTGAATTCAATCACTTCTTAAATTTTCAAAAAGAAAAAAATCCATGTGATCTATGCGCACGATGCAGTTAGTGTGTTTTGTCGGACGCAAAGGTGGTTAAGCTTTAAACGCATGACTGAAATCGAAAAAGAAATAAAGGAAAAAAGCGATCAGGCATGTGGCTGAAATAAAATTCAACAACATCGTGTATCTGAAATTTGCCTCCCGCGGATCTTTTAAAACTTTTAAAAACCAAAAGCTGAAATAGATCACCACTGGACTGAGGGCCATCAGAAATAGCCAACTGTATTTGATCTCATAAAAGGCTTTAAAGAACAAAATAAATCCCACTGCAGCGAGCCCAAAAAATGCTCCAGCAAAATAAAATGTGCCTCTGATGCCAAGCATTCTGCTAAAGGTATTATCTCCGTGCTTCTCATCTTCTTCATGCTGATAAACCTGCGTCATTGGATAGTTAGCCCAAAGCATTATTGCAGTAATAGAAGATGCAAACAAAATTTTGGGTTGCATAAGATTGTCAATACCAAATCCGTTGATTCCTGTATAACACATCATGACGGTAAATGCGCCTTGAAAAATTCCAGTAGTCAAAAATCCTATAATTGGATATTTCTTCAGGCGGATGGCCGGGTGGCTATATGCTTTTGACACCAGTCCGTATATCAGTAGCATAATCGAAAACAACAGGGAAACCTTCAACAATCCAAGTAGTATGGCCGCTGCATCAAGTGCCAATGACATCCAATAAAGTCCTTTCTTTACGGGCGGAGGATTTTTAAGGCCTCCTATACTTTTCTCATCTTTATCGAAGTAACTGTTGTAACCGTTGCTGGCGGGGTACAGAAACAAGTGAAGGATGATGAAAACCCACAATAATTTCGAACCCTCAAGATTAGGGGAAATGGATACCGCAAACAGAAAAACTGGCAAGAGAAAATAGGAGAATGGGATGCGTAAGTGAAGAAGCGTTGATTTTGAGAACATACATTGAAACTTATTAATTAAAATTAACCTTTTTAAAGTATTATTGAGAAATGAGTTATATCACTTCCATTGGAATCGCTACTCCGCCACATGTACTGAATCAGGCAATGGTCAGTGAGTTTATGAAAAAAGCAATGCAGTTGAACGAGGATGATGCTCATAAACTTCGGGTACTATTCCGTGCAAGCGGAATTGACACACGCTATTCAGTATTGGGTGATTACGGAAAAACAGAGGATTTTAATTTTTTTGAAAACACCTCCGACATGGAGCCATTTCCCTCCACCAAGCGACGCCTCGAGTTATACCGCCGCCATGCTTTGGCCCTGAGCCTTGAAGCAGTGTTAAAGTGTTTCTCAACCTTTTCCGAGTTACGGCGCGATTCGATAACACATCTCGTGGTGGTCAGCTGTACAGGAATGTATGCTCCAGGACTTGACATTGATCTTGTCAAGGCACTGGGTCTTCGCTCAGATATCGAACGGACTAGCATAAATTTTATGGGGTGCTACGCAGCGTTCAATGCATTGAAGATCGCCAGGGCTGCTTGTGATAGTCAACCTGACGCACGGGTACTCATCGTTTGCACGGAACTTTGCACGATTCATTTTCAGAAAGAAAATACAGAAGATAATTTTCTAGCAAATGCGCTTTTTGCTGATGGGTCCGCCGCGGTACTTGTTGAAGCAACGACGAAAAAAGGTATAAACCTGCAGCTTGAAAGTTTTCATTGCGAGCTTGCAACTCAGGGAGAACATGACATGACATGGACGGTCGGAGATCAGGGTTTCGAAATGCGGTTGTCCTCTTATGTTCCCGAAGTGGTTCGAAGTGGAATTAAGAATTTAACGCGTTCGTTGCTTACAAAAATTGATCTTCGGCTTGGTGAAGTATCTTACTTTGCCGTACATCCCGGTGGCAAAAAGATACTTGAGGCTATTGAACGAGAATTAGGAATTACGAGGCTGGAAAACAAATGTGCGTACGACGTTCTGAGAAAGTTTGGTAACATGTCCTCTCCTACGATACTATTTGTGCTTCGCGAGGTTTGGGATAGTTTACAAGCGAGCGACGGTGAAAAAAGAATTCTGAGCTTTGCGTTCGGTCCCGGATTGACACTGGAGAGCATGTTGTTGAAGATCAAACATATTTCATAACAGGTTCCAATGGCCGACTTTAAAAACCGCTCCTCTGAAATTGAGATCATGGATGACCTCAATTGCGACGGTGAAGTGGTGGATCAGACCTTACACGAACTGGAATTTATTAATCGGTGGCTGGGGGGAAATGCAGTTACTCTTGAAGGTGTTAAACATCTGGTAAAAGATGAAAAAGAAACTCTTACTATTGTTGATCTGGGTTGCGGTGGTGGTGACATGTTAAAATTACTTGCAAAATGGGGCAGAAAGAGCGGCCAAACATTAAGGCTCATTGGGATTGACGCCAATCCAAACATCATTGAATTCGCAAAAGATAATTGCAAAATCTATCAGGAAATCTCCTTTGAAACATTAAATATTTTCTCAGAAGACTTTCAAACAAGGAGATATGATATTGTGATGGGGACACTCTTCTATCATCATTTTACACAAGGTGAGCTAGTGAATTTTTTTTCAAAGCTCAAGCTACAGGTTAGAATCGGGATCATCATAAATGACATTCACCGCCACTGGCTTGCATTTCATTCAATTCGTTTACTGACAAAATTCTTTTCAAAATCATCAATGGTAAGGTTTGATGCGCCACTGTCTGTATTGCGTGCTTTTACCCATCAGGAAATGACGGATATTCTCACATTATCAGGTTTGGCTCCCTATTCATTAAAATGGAGATGGGCATTCCGTTGGCTGGCGATCTATAACAAACGCTAATCCAGTACGTCCGCTCGTTGCCCTTTTGGGAGTGGGGTTAGGCGTAAGGTTTGGCACAGTTTGTGTAATTTTATTCCGACACATTAATAATATCCTATGAAAACGAACATTCTTGTAGTAGCTCTTTTGCTTTTTACCGGTTGCGCTTCCAGTCCCTTTGGATCAAAGGTCAGGGAACCTTTTACAGGAAACGCATATGAATCAAATAATCGGTTCTTTCGTGGCACTGGAAAAGGAGAAAGCACTGCAGACAACATCGCGCGAAGCAAGGCTGATATTGAAGCAAAAACTATCTTAGCTGGTCAGGTGAACACGACCATGAAACAGGTTGCTGATAATTATCAAGGACAAACTGAAAACGAGCGCGGCGTGGATGTTGCTATGAAGTTTCAAAGCCTTTCGCGTGAAGTGATGAATACAAATCTTGCTGACGTCCGCAAAATAGGAGAACAGAAATATTATAATAAAAAAGAAAACAAGTACACCGTTTTCGTTGCCTATGAAATTAAGAAGAATGCGATGTTTCGCTTTATGAAAAAACAGGCGAAGACAGATCAAACGATCGACGAGCGCCAACAAGCGATTATTCAGAAAATATTAGATGAGCAAATTGCAGAATCGGAAAAGGAAAACTGATTTCAAAATGAGGAGATTAATCTCACAAATGAAACGAATCTAAATTTTCAAATTAGCGGTTTTCAGTCATCTTCTCTGCCGTCTCAGCAATCTTCAATTGATTGATGAACTCATCCACCTCGCCATTCATGACGGCTGGAAGATTATGTTGCGTATAGCCGATACGATGATCTGTTACGCGGCTCTGAGGATAATTATAAGTTCGTATCTTCTCTGAGCGGTCACCACTTCTTACCTGCGATCTTCTGGAGGCACCAATCTCGTTATTCTGTTTCTCAACTTCTATCTCATAAAGTTTTGCACGCAACATCTGTAATGCTCTTTCGCGATTGGCATGCTGCGACCGCTCCACCTGGCAAGTAATTACAATGCCCGATGGCTTGTGAGTCAACTGCACTTTGGTTTCAACTTTATTTACATTTTGTCCACCCGCACCACTGCTTCGCGCAGTTTGGTATTCAAGATCTGCGGGGTTAATTGTTACGTCTACTTCTTCGGCTTCCGGCAGCACCACCACCGAAGCTGCTGATGTATGCACTCGGCCCTGCTGTTCCGTATCCGGAACCCGCTGAACACGATGCACTCCCGATTCATACTTAAAGATCCCAAAGGCGCCAGGCCCTTCAACGAGAGTGATTACTTCTTTGTAACCACCGGCACTCCCTTCCGTGACATCCATCACTGACATCTTAAGTCCTTTCCGTTCACAAAAGCGTTGGTACATTCTCCACAGGTCTCCAGCAAAGATGGCCGCTTCATCTCCGCCGGTTCCTGCCCTGATTTCAAGGATGCAATTCCTGTCGTCATTGGGATCCTTCGGCATAAGCATCTCCTTGATCTCTTCCTCAATCTCGTCACGTCTCGGCGTGAGTTCGTCGAGTTCCATTTTCGCCAGCTCCCTTAATTCAGAGTCTTTTTCCGTTTCAAGTACTTCTTTGGCATGCTTGAGGTTGTCAAGCGTGCCGCGGTATTCCTTGTATTTGATAACCACTTTTTCAAGATCACGGTACTCTTTGCTTAGCTCAGTGAATTTCTTCATGTCCGACATGATACCCTGCTGGCTCAGTAATTGTCCTACTTCCTCAAAACGGAGGCTTATTTCGTCTAGTTTTTCAATCATATTTCAAAAGCGGGTGCAAAGTTATAAATTCGAATGGAGTATTGTGACTTCCCTTGGTAGAGGTAGATTTGAGAAAATTTGACTAATTCTTATGAACAAAGTATTGATATTGATGGTGGTGATCGCTTCTTGGAGTTGTGGGGGCAAACTTAGTGACGAACAACGCAAAAAATTGCACGAGGGAATGGCTACCCAAGATATCAAGCGTGTACCGGATGCGGATATACGGACGGCTGCACTTACCTATGCTCAATCGGTGTTTGCCGATATTGAAAAAGTAGATAAATCCCTGAAAAATGTATCTGCTATCGATTCTATTGCCACGGCACGACAAGTAAAAATTTATTCATTGATCCCCGATGACAAAATGTTGCGTGAAATTGAAAAGGCTTTAGTGGATGCCTACGTCAATGGGTCAGGAAACGGACAGCCAAGTGACAATCTGCAACGCGTAGGAGAAGATTCACTTTTATACACAAAGCCGGTGTTTAAAGATCGACCCGATGGTTCTCAACAATTCAGTCATGCCATCGGCATAAAGATGTCCAAAAGGACGATTGTTTTATCCATGCCATCGATCTGATCGTCAATTAAATATTTCATGTGTGTCTACTAATCCTCAATCATGGCAAATATGGATTGACACCGGAGGCACCTTTACAGATTGTATCGCTCTTACGCCATCAAGCAAAACTGTAAGGCTAAAGGTTCTAAGCAGTAGTGTACTACGAGGGAAGATCACAAGGCGCATTGACTCCACTACTATTGAAGTCGAACTACAGTGGCCTGTTAGTAAAGATATTTTTAAGAATTTTGAAATACGGATCGCAGAAAAACATTTTTCAACTTCTATTTCTTCTGTTAACCTTCAAAAAAGTATCATCCGTGTTTCCAAATCTCTTCCTTCAAATATTAATGATCATTCAATAGAGATCACTTCCAACGAGGAGGTTCCGGTCTTTGCAACTCGCCTGTTGACCGAAACTTCAATCGCGGAAACTTTTCCATTACTCGAAATGAAACTTGGATCTACGAAGGGTACAAATGCAATTCTTGAACGCAAGGGAGCAAAAACTATCTTTCTGGTGACAAAAGGATTTAAAGATTTGTTGTTAATCGGTAACCAGCAACGACCTGATCTGTTCACAACCAACGTTATCAAGTCTTTACCTTTATACACATCTGTGCTGGAGGTGGACGAACGGATTGGATCAGAAGGAGACATCCTAAAGCCGCTTAGGCAATTCACTATTGATCTTATTCTTGGGCAACTTAAAAAAATAAAAGCTGAATCGATCGCGATATCATTACTCAATAGTTATAGGAACTCTGCTCACGAAAAACAGTTGGCACTGGCTCTGAAAGCAAATGGGTTTAAATACATTTCTACTTCCGCATCCCTATCAACTCAGATAAAAATTCTTCCACGAGCGGAAACTGCGGTTGCCAACGCATACCTGGATCCTATTATTAATTCATATATCGCTGGTATTAAACGAGGCATTGCCGGATCTAGCCTGAAGATCATGAACAGCGCTGGCAGTTTAGTAAGGTCAGATTCATTCTATCCAAAAGACAGTTTGCTCAGCGGACCGGCGGGCGGAGTTGTTGGCGCTGTAAGTCAGGCAGCGTTATCAGGAATAAGGAAGATCATCGCTTTTGATATGGGTGGTACGAGCACAGACGTATCACTTTATAACAATCGGTTCAATTATCAATTCGAATCCAAGGTTGGAAATCTAAAAATATTATCACCGTCACTTGCTATCGAGACAATCGCCGCCGGTGGTGGATCCATTTGCGATGTTGATGGTCATCGGTTTACCGTTGGGCCTCACAGCGCAGGCGCATCCCCAGGACCAGCATGTTACGGTGCCGGTGGACCGCTAACTATTACGGATGTGAATCTTTTGCTCGGGCGTTTGGATCCACAAATTTTTTCTATTCCCATTTATCCCGATCGATCAGAGGCAGCATTAAATGTGTTGCTTAAAAAAATAAAAAACGTAAGCGGAAAGGAATATCAGCCTAGACACGTGCTGGAATCATTAGTTCAAATAGCTAATGAGAAAATGGCAGAAGCGATAAAAAAAATTTCCGTTCAACTGGGACATGATCCGCAGAATTTTACTTTGCTAAGTTTCGGTGGCGCAGGGGGGCAACATGCCTGCGCTCTTGCTGATATGCTTAACATGAATAGCATACTTATTCCCTACGATGCGGGGCTTCTAAGTGCTTATGGCATCGGGCATGCTGCGATTGAAAGATTTGAAGAAATGTCAATATTACAGAACTGGAAAAACTTCCTCCCTGACTTCAAAGCAACGCTTGAGTTACTTTTTTCGAGAGCATTACAAAAATTGAAAGAGGAAGGTAATAAAGATGATGAAATCTACTGGAAGAAAAGTCTATTGTTTCTGCGATTCGTGGGGCAGGACAATACTATTGAAATAGAATACAATCATGGAGACGTGGTTGAGGATCTGTTTCGCCAAAAGTATATTTCAGTATATGGTCACTGGGTTGATCGTTCGCTTGAAATTGAATCCATAAAAATTATTGCGTCTGTTAAAGCACCTACAGAACCATCGCTTACTACCAACGTTCGCAAATACTTTCCTGTTGCAAAAAAAAAACGTCAATTCATTTTTTCACAAGGCAAGCGAAGGAAAGGAAATGTTCATAAGTGGGAAGATTTTGTCCCTGGAGCTACGATAGCTGGGCCAGCTTTGATCATTAGCGGTAACTCAACTACGTTTGTTGAAAGTAACTGGATCTGGTCGCTTGATACTTTCAACAATGGACATCTTCATGTTGAAAAAAAGGGGAAGAAAAGGACGAGACATACACGAGAAGCAGAACTTGAGCTTTTTACTAATCGCTTCACAGCTGTAGCGCAAGAGATGGGAGCCCTTCTGCAACGAACATCTTTCTCAGTGAATGTA
>JBBRFP010000005.1:0-20463 GCA_038241465.1 Cytophagales bacterium
TCTATGATGCTGCCAGAATCACTCAACAAATTAATAATCTGAAGAACGCTTTTTCCGGCGTTGATCTTAAAATTAAGTTTGCCGCCAAAGCGCTCACCAACCTATCTGTCCTAAAGCTCATGCGAAAAAATGGCGTGGGCGTAGATGCCGTTTCGGGTCAGGAAGCAGAGATCGCAATGAGAGCCGGTTTTCTTCCGAGCGAGATTACGTTCACACCCAGTGGCGTTGATTTTGATGAACTGGCTCAGGCTATAACGTTGGGATTGAATATTAATCTTGACAACCTTCCGGTGCTTGAGAAATTCGGGAAGAAGTATGGTGATTCGTATCCATGTGGCATTCGGCTAAATCCAAATATCATGGCGGGAGGCAATCTTAAAATCTCCACTGGACATAGTAACTCAAAATTTGGAATTTCAGTTCAGCAACTGCCTGAAATTCTAAGCATCGTAAAGAAATACAACATCAATGTGAATGGATTATTGATCCATACCGGATCAGAAATTGTTGAGATCGACGTATTTTTAAAAATGGGTGAAATACTTTTTACCATCGCCCGCGATGTTCCCACCATCAAGTCGCTTGACTTTGGTGGCGGATTTAAGGTTGCCTATAAAAAAGGCGATAAAACAACAGACATAAGCAAATTAGGATCAAGCTTAAGTAAATTATTTTCTGACTTTGAAAAGGAGCATGCAAGAAAACTTGAACTGTGGATCGAGCCTGGCAAATATCTGGTAAGTGAATCCGGATATCTCCTCGTAAAGACCAATGTAGTAAAGCAGGCGCCCACTGTTACGTTCGTCGGCGTCAACTCCGGACTGAATCATTTGATACGACCGATGATGTACAATTCGTACCATGAGATTGTGAATGTTTCCAATCCTACGGGTGCATTGAAACCATACAGTGTGGTGGGAAATATCTGTGAAACAGACACATTTGCCACTGACCGGGAACTTCCCGAAGTAAGGGAAAATGACCTGCTGGTGATGGAAAACGCAGGTGCCTATGGGTATACGATGGCATCGAATTACAATTCCAGGCCCCGGCCAGCGGAAGTTTTGATCATTGATGGAAAAGCAAAGCTGATCCGTCATCGCGATACACTTGAGCAGATTCTGCAGGGCCAGATAGATATTTTCTGATGACGTACGATCTGATCGTAGTGGGCGGCGGCGCAGCAGGTTTTTTTGCTGCCATTGAAGCTGCGGACAGAAATCCAAAGTTAAAAATTGCAATCCTCGAGAAGACAACAAAGCTTTTATCTAAAGTAAGAATCTCCGGAGGCGGTCGATGTAACGTAACGCATCATTGCTTCGAAGCATCACCGCTATCAAAACATTATCCCAGAGGTCAGAAAGAATTCAAACAACTCTTTAGAATTTTTCAGGCATCTGATACCGTTGCCTGGTTTGAGAACAAAGGGGTTGAATTAATTACCGAAGACGATGGACGAATGTTTCCCATCACAGAAAACTCGGAAACAATTATTGATTGTTTTCTGCGGGAAGCTCAGAAGCATACGATAGAAATAATGATTTCAACGGAAGTCTCTGGCCTGAAAAAAGAAAATGACGGGATTGCAATACGCACACGGGATGGACGAACTCTCACAGCGAACTATGTCCTTATTGCCATTGGCGGGCACCCCATGCCTAATGCCTACGATTGGATAAATAGAATTGGTCATACTATTCTTGCTCCTATTCCGTCATTGTTCACGTTCAATGACCCTTCAAAAGAGTTTGTTGATTTAATGGGCGTCGCTGTACAATATGCTGAAGTAAAAATCGCAGGATCAAAATTTTCTTCACGTGGGCCAGTTCTTATTACTCATTGGGGATTGAGTGGACCAGGAGTCATACGGCTTTCCGCCTGGGCTGCGGAATATCTGCACAGCATCAATTATGAATTCACTGCACTCGTAAATTGGACTGGGGAAGAAACCGAAGAATCCGTAAGAACAATATTCAAAGAAAAAATCCGAACGGAAGGCAAGAAACAAATTGCATCACATCCCTTATTCGCAGTACCTCAACGGCTTTGGGATAAGCTTTGCTCAAAAGCCGAGGTTGGAGAAAAATTGACTTGGGCCGATGCGTCAGCGAAGATCCAAAACAGACTGATAGAATTTCTGGTTAGGAGTCCGTTTCAAATTAAGGGAAAGACGACTTTCAAAGAAGAGTTTGTCACTTGCGGAGGAGTGGACTTAAAAGAAATCGATCTGGCTACTATGCAAAGTCAAAAGATGCCGGGTCTTTATTTTGCGGGCGAGGTATTAAATGTGGATGGGGAGACTGGAGGGTTCAACTTTCAATCTGCCTGGACCACCGCCTGGATAGCGGCTAATTCTATATATAAAGACAAAAGCCCTCAAAATTGAGGGCTTTTGTGTGGTGACGGAGGGAGTTGAACCCCCGACACAAGGATTTTCAGTCCTTTGCTCTACCAACTGAGCTACGTCACCTGAAAGTCTGCTTTTCCGCAGACGGGGCACAAAAGTATATAAAATTAGAAACGGTACAAATTACCGTCTGTTTTAAACTAGTAAAATGATTTTACAGTTTTTGTTGGTTAATTTTGATCGTGATTATTTAGTTATGGCCTACCTTCAGCAAGCTCTCTTTCTTACAGTACTCATCATCGCTGGATATCTCATCAGAAAGCGTGTAAAGAGAATTAAAAGCAACATACTTCTTGGTAAGCCAACCCAACCCACTGACCGTAAGGGAGACAGGCTGAAGAACATGGTACTGGTTGCGTTTGGCCAAAAGAAAATGTTCAAGCGACTCACTCCGGCTACCCTCCACTTCTTCATCTATGCCGGATTTCTAATCATCAACCTCGAAGTGCTTGAGTTTGTAATCGATGGATTAGCGGGGACACACAGAATTTTTTCTCCATTCCTGGGAGGTCTTTATAATGTGCTGATGAATTTCTTTGAGTTCCTCGCCATTGCGGTGCTGCTTGCATGCGTGGTGTTTCTCACTCGTCGCAATCTTTCTAAGATCCAGCGCTTCTGGTCAGCCGAATTGAATGGATGGCCACGCATGGATGCTAACATTATACTTGTAACTGAAATAGTCTTGATGTTTGCGATTCTTACGATGAATGCAGCAGATCAGATTTTACAAACAAGAGATCCTCATTATTCACCAACTGGTAATTTATTTTTCAGTTCGTATCTTATTCCTTTATTCCAAAACTTCAGCACTTCAGCACTTCATTTCTTAGAACGATTCGCCTGGTGGTTCCACATCATCGGCATTCTTGCATTCTCTGTGTATGTAACGTATTCAAAGCATCTTCACATTTTTCTTGCATTTCCGAATACGTATTACGCTGGCCTCAAACCAAAGGGAGAAATCATCAACATGCCTGTGGTAACCCGTGAAGTAAAGTCAATGCTTGGCCTGCCGATTGAAGAAACAATCGCTGCGGTTCCAGCAGAACCCGGACGTTTTGGAGCGAAAGATATCAACGATCTTACTTGGACGAATCTGATGGCAGCCTACTCGTGTACTGAGTGCGGACGTTGCACATCCGAATGTCCTGCCAATATCACAGGCAAGAAACTTTCTCCCAGAAAGATCATGATGGATGTTCGCGATCGTATGGAGGATGTCGGAGAAAGTCTCGCCACGGGCGGACCAGGTTTGGCAGATGGTAAATTCCTATTGGGAGATTACATAACAAAGGAAGAGATCAATGCCTGCACAAGTTGCAATGCTTGTGTGGAAGCCTGCCCTGTTATGATCAATCCGTTGGAAATAATTCTCGAGATGAGGCGCTATGTCTCCATGGAGGAATCGGGTGCGCCTGCTCAATGGAATTCGATGTTTCAAAATATTGAAACAAGCTTTGCACCATGGAAATTTTCGTCATCAGATCGTTTCAACTGGGTGAAAGATTAAAATGGGTCAAACTGTTGACGTGCAAACGTGTTAACGAACCTGTAAAGTGAATTCGTAGAATGAAAGAGACAAGTATAATAATGATCACATTAGCTTTTAGCGTTTCGCTTTTAGCCTTAATCTCCCCAAACGCATGAACGTACCGACAGTAGCCGACTTAACTGCCAAAGGTGAAACCCCTGAGATATTGTTCTGGGTGGGATGTGCAGGTTCATTCGATGATCGTGCAAAGCGAGTAACAAAAGCTTTTGTTAAAATTCTTAACGCTGTGGGAACCAAGTTCGCCGTGCTTGGAAACGAAGAAACCTGCACCGGAGATCCTGCGCGCAGAGCCGGAAATGAATTTCTTTTTCAAATGCAGGCAATGAATAATATTTCGGTCTTGAATGGGTATAACATTAAGAAGATCGTTACAGCGTGCCCTCATTGTTTCAATACGTTAAAAAATGAATATCCGGAGTTGGGTGGACATTATGAGGTGATCCATCATTCGACATTTATCAATCAACTGATTAGTGAAGGAAAAATAAAAATGACGGAAGGCGGAAGCTTTAAGGGAAAGAAGATCACCTATCACGATTCTTGCTATCTCGGTCGCGCTAATAACATTTATGAAGCGCCAAGGGAAGTTCTCGCAGCACTCGATGCAGACCTTGTAGAGATGAAACGCTGTCGCACGACGGGCCTTTGTTGTGGAGCGGGTGGCGCTCAAATGTTTAAGGAGCCAGAGAAGGGAAATAAAGACATCAATATTGAACGTGCTGAAGAAGCCATCGCTACAGGAGCCGTAACCATTGCAGTGGCCTGTCCGTTTTGCATGACAATGATGAGCGATGGCGTAAAAAATAAGGAAAAAGAGGGCCAGATAAGTGTGAAAGATCTGGCGGAATTAATCGCCGAAAAGCAGGGACTATAATTAATGAAGATGATTATTCGTGGGGGATGGATACTTCTGCTAGTGCTGGCAGGAGGGTGTGTGCAGAAGAAGGAACCAGTAGAAAAATTTTTTGATTTTCGGGAACTGCTTGACGAACAGACAGATTTGTTAAGTCAACATGGCCGGTCGCTTGACAAAACCTCTTATGTCATGAATCAAAATTCTGATACCACTTTCGTGCCGTCAAACGATGTCTGGAAAACCGAATTGGAACTGTTTCAGCAGCTGGACGAATTTAATAAGCCAATCTATAAAAGTGAATATAGAATCGAGGATGGCATTAAAGACACCAGGAGCAACCTCAAAATCCGTCAGTACATTTCCGAAACGGCCCCTATCAGGTCGATGAAATTTTATTATCACGAAGACTTTGTTCAACTCAAGAAAATTGAAGGAACGATTCATCAGAATAATCTTTTGTATACAAACGGTCTTGTTCTTGTCATGGAGTTTGAGGACGAAGATGGTAAGCCGCTCCTTTCGCGCTACACAATGAATGGTTTCCAGAAGATGATGCTTCGCGACAGCGTTCATTACTCATTGGAAGGTCAGGTGGACCAGTAATTAAAATAAAAAATGCGTTTTGCCGTCTTATGTAGTTCAATTCTTCATTTCTTCATTTCTAATTCTTAATTGTTAATTCTTAATAAATAAAGTGGCGAAACGATCATTCCTGGAAGAAGGTGAGAAAAAATCAATCAATAAATCCAACCTGCGAAAGCTTCTTGGCATTTTCCAATTTGTTCTACCCTACAAATGGACGTTCATAGTAGGATTGGTTGCTCTGGCTTTTTCAAGTTTAACAACCCTCTCCTTTCCATTTCTTGCAGGCAAGCTGGTGGATGTTGCTGAGAAAAAGGGAAACTTCTTTCTCACCAGTATCAATCAGGTCGCACTTGCTTTAGTCGGCGTCCTGGTCTTGCAAAGTATCGTATCGTTCGTTCGAGCGTACACTTTTTCAATCGTAAGTGAAAAAACGCTGGCTGACCTGCGTCTAGCGGTCTATCAAAAAATCATTTGGCTACCGATGACATTCTTTGATAAAAGAAGGGTCGGAGAATTATTAAGTCGTATCACCTCCGATGTTGGAACGCTTCAGGATACGTTCACCGTAACGCTCGCAGAACTGCTTCGTCAGATATTGACGTTAGTCGTTGGCGTTATCGTTATACTACTTCTTACCCCCAAGCTTACTTTGTTCATGGTTCTTACGTTTCCGGTACTGGTGATTGGAGCTTTAATTTTTGGAAAATTTATCCGTAAGCTTTCTAAGAAAACGCAAGACCAACTGGCCAATACGAACGTCATCGTTGAAGAAACAATGCAGTCAGTGGCTGTGGTGAAGTCATTTACAAATGAAATATTTGAAACTGCGCGATACAAGAAGTCATTGATGGAGGTTGTCAAGACAGCCATTCATGGCGCCAAATACCGTAGCCTATTTATATCATTTGTTATACTCGCCATCTTCGGAGGAATAGTTGGAGTGATCTGGTATGGTGGTGTGCTTCTTGAAAATAAGGAAATCACAGTTGGTGAACTGATCACGTTTGTCTTGTACACTATGTTTATCGGCGCGTCTGTCGCAGGCCTTGGAGATCTTTATAGTCAGTTGCAACGATCGATTGGTTCTTCTGAGCGCATTTTGGAAATACTTGATCAGCAAGATGAAAGCAATTCATCACATCGCTCCTTAAAACTAAAAGGTTCGGTGTCGTACGAAAAGGTTGAGTTCGAATATCCAACCCGATCTGACATAACCGTACTAAAGTCTATTTCCATTTCAATACGTCCTGGTGAAAAAATAGCACTCGTGGGGCCCAGCGGTTCGGGAAAATCAACCATTGCCAGCCTGCTGATGAGATTCTACAATCCTTCTAAGGGGTCTATCCTTGTTGATGGTAACGACATTTCTACTTACGGATTATCAGCCTACCGCGAGAACATTGGTATTGTGCCTCAGGAGGTCATTCTATTTGGAGGAACTATTAAAGAGAACATTGCTTATGGAAATCCTTTAGCAACCGTTGAAGAAATTTATCAAGCGGCGAAGCAAGCCAATGCATTGGAATTCATTGAGAGCTTTCCGGAAAAATTTGAAACCCTTGTAGGGGATCGGGGTGTTAAACTTTCCGGTGGGCAACGTCAGCGAATTGCCATAGCAAGAGCGATCTTAAAAAATCCCTCAATCCTAATTTTGGATGAAGCAACCAGTTCACTGGATGCAAAGTCTGAACAGCTTGTTCAGGAAGCATTGGAAAAGTTGATGGAAAACAGAACAACGATCGTCATCGCTCACCGTCTCAGTACGATCCGAAAAGCTGACCGGATCCTTGTCATTAAAGATGGTCAGATTGCTGAATCCGGTTCACATGAGGAACTTTCAGGCCTGGATAATGGTATTTATCGTAACTTGCTTATGCTTCAATGGGAGAAACAATTTTGATAAGGCGCGACGAACAAATATTGAAGGATTTCAGGCTGCGCAGCACCTCCAGCAGGTCTGATATTTTACATCTTTTTTTGCAGCATTCTTATGCTCTTTCATATTCAGACATTGAAAAAGAAGTTGCTAAGACGTACGATCGCGTAACCGTTTATCGCACCTTAAAAACATTCCTTGATAAAGGTGTTGTTCATAAAGTACTCGATGACCAGGGGAGTCTGAAATACGCTTTATGCAAAGACCATTGTACAAGCGGCGCTCACCATCATGAGCATGTTCATTTCAAATGCACAAACTGTGGACAAACCAATTGCTTGGAGAATGTGGAGATTCCACCGGTTCAACTTCCAAAGGGCTTTAAGGCCAAAGAGCTGAATCTCCTTATTCAGGGAATCTGCGCAAAATGTCAATAAATCCTTGCTGCACCCCGGTTTCCTTTAAACTGACTCAGGGTATATACCTTTCGTAAGGTTTCAGGTTTTAAGATTAATTTTTAGCTTTGGTGATTAATTGAGGTGATTATTAGGCCAGTTGACCCGGTAATCACCTCTTTTTTACCCCAAAAAAGCGGTCCAAATTAGCTATGCTCCTCTTCTCTCTGTTCAGAAATAATAGTTCTGTTGAAACTATATTGTTCGGGGTATTTGCCTTAATAATTGTAGTCTTTCTTCTCCTCGACCTGGGGATCCTGAACAAAAAGGCCCATAAGATCAGTACAAAAACCGCTCTTTATCAGTCAGTTTTTTGGGTGTTGGTAAGCACTGTTTTTGGCTATCTGGTGTATCATTTTGATGATAGCGCAGATGGTGGTGCAGATGCGCTACTGGAGTATTTCTCCGCCTACCTTACTGAATATGCCCTCTCCGTCGATAACATTTTCGTTATCCTTCTGATTTTAAAATATTTCACCGTAAAAGAAGAATACTATCATAAAGTATTATTCTGGGGAATCCTTGGTGCCGTGTTCTTTCGTGGCATTTTCATTTTCGTCGGAGCCTATCTTATTGCACAGGCGCATTGGATCCTTTATATATTCGGCGTATTCCTTATATACTCAGGTATCAAGATATATTTCGAGGAAAGTGATGAAAAGATCGATCCTGAGAAAAATCCCATCATGCGCTTATGTCGCAAGTTTCTTCCTATCAGTAAGGATGAAAAAGGCGGTCAGTTCGTGATTCGTGAGAATGGTAAGTTCTTTTTTACACCACTTTTCCTTGTTGTCGTATTAATAGAAACAACAGACTTAATTTTCGCAGTAGATTCTATTCCTGCTGCATTTGCAATTACGCAAAATGAATTTTTGATATATACCTCTAACATCTTTGCCGTACTGGGTTTACGTGCAATGTTCTTCCTGTTGTCTGGAATCATTGATAAGTTCTATCTGCTTCAGAAAGGCCTTTCAGTTATCCTGTTTTTCATCGGAGCCAAGATGCTGTTGGAAATTATTCACTTCGAGATCCCGGTGATGCTTTCATTCGTGGTGATCATTGCTACGCTGACACTGTCGATTGTCTTCTCGATGCTGGTTCCTAAGAAGGAAAAGATAGCGGAATAGGTTTCAGCAGATACGGCAGATTAAAGCCTCAGATAATGAATCGCCCAAAAAAAGTATCTGCGGGGCCTTCACTACTTTTTCAGGCTCTCTCCAATAAAATTCTTCGGTAAAATCTGCATCAACACTGGCAAGGTAAGAAACCGTTGTGGCAACGCTATGATCACCAGGGTTGGAATAGACTTTAATACATCAATCAATAGCTTTTGCATTCTAATTTTTTCTGCTTCATCAAGCTCTTTTGAGCGGGCATCTTCAAGTAAGTCCATCAACTCCTCACTTTCCTGAACCTCTTTGATCAAACGACTACGATTTTTATCTGCTATACGAGCCATACGTTTGATGTATTCATCGCTTACCTGATCGAATTTCCTTTTGTCTTGCAGTTTGGCCAACTCTTCCCAATGCTCCAGCACAAAACCTTCGATTGCAATTTGACTGGCTTCCAGGTCATCCTCTGAAAATAAAAATGTCTCCGCTAGTCGCTTTAGAAAAAAAAGCTCACTTTCCTCCACTTTTTTATCAGCCCAAATCGTCAGAATGGCTATTTCAAGGAAATACTTCTTTAATAGCCATGAGTTGTTAGTGGGCAGGTTAATGTCTTCAACAGAAATACCGTTCTCAAAAATATCCAGGCACGCCTTTCTATTATCATTTGATAGTTGCGCACTTTGTAAAAAATATTCCATCAGCTTGCGCTCTTCAAACTCGACAACGTGATTGGCATGTGCAGCTGCCGCTATCACTTTTGCAAGGGATGTTCTTAACTCTTCACGTTCATACTTAAAAAAGTCGGATACGATTTTATCCGCATTAGTGTGAATCCATTGTCCGAAAATAAATATATCCAGGAATAGAAGGGAGTTATGAAAGAATTGTGTCCAAAAATTTCCTTTTGTATCTGTGGTCTTGTCAATTCGCTTATCAAGAATCCTTTCCGCCAGCTCAAGCGGGGTTTTCTTTCTTCCGAAAAGTGTTTTGGCGGACGTAGCCAGTTCCGGAAAAACATGATTATAAAAATTAGTTATACTCTCTAATGTCTTCATGATCACCAACGACATCTCTTCCGATGTTTTAATCGACTTGTCGTGAAACAATAGGGAACTGCTGATAAGACTTTCAGCAAGTAAAATTTTCATTCTGTCTTTTTCATCCCATTGCCCTGCCATCGGGTGATCAAATACATTGACAGGCTGACCGTACATCAGTCCGGTTGGTTGAATGACCAGATATAATGAATGATCAGGATGTGAAGATTTACGCCCCTCGGCCGTCAACTCCTGAAGAAGTGTCAGTCGAAATTCGAGATACTCTTTTAACCAACCTTTTGACCTTGGGTCCATGCTTTTAGAAAAAGAATGAGAAGGTAGCGATTTTATTACTGATAATAAATATGCTATAAAAACATGGGGCGATTAGTTTTCAGCCCTGAAATTAACCTACGCCCCTTTCCAACCGTTCTTTAACAGATTCTTTGCTGATTCCTCCACCTTATTGCTCATGTCCATTTTATGGGCATCAAGTTTCTTCGCAACTGCCTTATCGGAGGATCCGATTATTTGCGCGGCCAGTATGCCGGCGTTCTTTGCGCCGTTCAGTGCGACCGTAGCAACGGGTACGCCATTCGGCATTTGAAGTATTGACAGTACCGAATCCCAACCATCGATGGAGTTAGAAGATTTGACCGGAACGCCGATGACCGGCAACGAAGTCATTGATGCGATCATGCCCGGCAGATGAGCGGCACCACCGGCGCCAGCGATAATAACTTTCAGGCCACGGTTACGAGCGCTTTTTGCATAATCGACCATGCGTGAAGGTGTGCGATGCGCGGAGACAATTGTCAGCTCGAATGGAATATTGATGTCCTCAAGAAATTCGGCAGCCTCTTTCATGATCTTAAGATCCGACTGACTGCCCATAATGATACCAATCAATGGCTTGCTCATGCAATTACTTTGAGTGTTTGTTTTACAAACTTCGCTTTCTTCCTGAGAATATCAATATCATTATCCAAGATTGTAATATGACCCATTTTCCGGAAGGGTTTCGTGTTGGTCTTTCCGTAAAGATGAACATAGATACCAGGCACTTTCAATACTTCTTCCAGGCCTTCATAGCGAGCTGGGCCTGTAAAACCTTCTTCGCCAAGCAGATTGACCATTGCGCTCGGTCGTGTGATGGCAGTATCTCCCAGTGGAAGATTCAGGATAGCCCGCAGGTGCTGCTCGTATTGGGAGGTAATGTTTGCTTCTATGGTTTGATGGCCGCTGTTATGGGGCCGCGGCGCCACTTCATTCACCAATACCTCACCGTTTTTTGTGACAAACATTTCAACAGCTAATAATCCAACCATCTCCAGTGACTGAATAACTCTTCGTGCTGTGGAGTCCGCTAACTCTGCAATTGGTTTTCTCAGTTCCGCGGGTGCAAAAAGATATTCCACAAGGTTGGCTTCAGGATGGAAAACCATTTCAACGGCTGGATACGATAACACTTCGCCATTTTCATTTCTTGCCACGATCACGGAGATCTCTTTTTCAAAGGCAACATATTTTTCAAGAAGACCCGGAGCATCAAATACTTTCGAAAGATCATCTGTGGTTCTTATAAGCTGAACTCCCCTTCCGTCGTAACCTTCTCGCCCAAGTTTGTTAACTGCCGGGAGAAAGTGGTGATGTGCTTCCGCGTCTTTCTTATTCTCGATCAAAACAAATTCTGCTGTCGGAATATGATGATCAAGATAAAATTGCTTTTGAAGTCGTTTGTCCTGAATCAATTCAATAACTTCTGGCTGTGGAAAAACTTTCTTCCCCTGCTCCTGAAGTTTCTTTAATGCTTTTGTATTGACATTTTCGATTTCCACGGTGATGATGTCACACGCTGACCCGAAGGTCATCACCGCATCATAATCTGTAAGCTTTCCCTGAACGAAATCTACCATGCCTGAGCAGGGTGCCTGCGCATCAGGATCTATTACCGAGAATTGTAAGTTCCAATCAATGCCCTTTTGGATCAGCATCCGACCTAGTTGACCTCCGCCTAAAATTCCAATTTTACCTTTCAATGCTATTACTTTTTGGATTCTGGTATAGAAACTGAAATTATCTTGTCACCCACTTCGATTTTATCAACAACCTCCATTCCGCTAAGTGTCTCTGCAAAGATTGTATAACGACCATCGAGATGAGGTGTGGGTGAATGAGTAATGAACCATTGAGTTCCTTCGGTATCCTTTCCGGCAGAGGCCATGCCGACCGCACCTGTATTGTATCTTCTTAAGGAAAATTCAGACCGAATGGAATAATCTTCGCCTCCATAACCATCACCTCGGTTGCATCCTGTTTGAATCACAAAATTTGGAACCACCCGATGAAACAGTTTTCCGTCATAGTATTTTGCTTGTACCAGAGAATCAAAATTCACCACGGAACCGGGTGCTTCTTCCACCAACAGCTTCAATAGGATTGTACCTTTGGTGGTCCTTATTTCCAATGTCCGGTCAGCCGGAATTGCCTTCACAAGGTCCCAGTTGATGGGGTGGTTGAATTTATTCTTCAGAGGAACCGGTTTTTCTCTCCCTTCAAGATAAGCGATTGCAAATTCCAAGGGTTGAAGGGATTCAATGTCTTCCGGGAGCTTGAGTTTCGCCATTGCATTATAAAGAAAAGTAAGATCCTTGACGTGATCTTTATAGTGCAAGGATGGATTCATCAACGCACTGGCAAACGTTCCCGTGACGGCAATGTCAGTGCTTTGTATTATTGCCTCTGTATAAACTGATAAAAATCTTTCTGATGATATTTTTGTATCAGGATTGGAATTGATTGAAACCAGCGCAGATGCTGCTGATGTAAGTAAGACTTTCTCATTACTTTTCTTAAACAGCTGAATAGAGATAAATTCAAATGCCTTCTCTTCAAAGTCTGGCCCAGCCTCGCCGAGTGCCGATAGCAATTGTGCTTTATAATAAAGTGAGCCTTTAGTATAGGCTTTTGTAATATCTTCGATTATGGTGCTATGGGGATTTACTTTAAACAGAGCTCCATATAAATTCGATTTGACACGAGTGTTTTTAACAAGTAATATCTCATTGCCCGCATTCTTAAAAGCAAATTCTTTGCTTTTATTTCGCCACACTTCAGAGGCTGCAATCTGAACCATGTCTATTGAATCTTGCAACGCCGTCAAAATAAGATTATGGGCTTCAGGAACTGTAAAATTCTGAACTGCTCTAACGGCAGCGACGCGAACCCGATAGTCTTTATCCGTTTTGATTATTTCTCCAAGAATAAAAATAGCTTCTGTGGGATTAAGATGACGAAACCCGCTGACGGCTGCCATTCGCACATCCACGCTGATATCCTGTTGTGCCGCGGCGATCAGTTTATTGTCAAAACCCTTTCCTTCAACTTTTGAAGATCTTCCAAAATAGTTAGAGGCTGCTAAACGAGTTTTATAGGAATACTTATTTGCTAAAAAAGCTGCTTGTTTCCGAGTTACAATGCTGTCAGCTAATTTTCGTAAACCCAAGTGGTAAAATCCCTTTGCAAGTCCTTCCTGTAACAAACTATCATTTGATTGAAGTGCGGTTAGAATTTTCAGATCACTCGCTTTGATTGTTTTACCGAGGGCTTCCAGCACTTCTCTCACCACCCCTCTATTTTTATTTTGAATCCCCGGTATCAATGCATTCACCGCCATGGTTCCACCCGTCTGTCCTAATGAAAACGCCGCATTCCTTTGCACTTCAATATCGGTGTCTTCCAATAATGCCGAACCAAGCGCAAGAGAAACAAGGGAGTCCTGAACGGATCCGAATGCCAACGCCGCTTCCCTTCTGTAAATCGGATCCTTTGAATACAACCAGACTAGTAAGCTATCACTCAATCGCCTGTCCTTGAGATCGTAAATTTTAACTAAGGCGGGATCAGAAAATTTATTCGGCGCTGCCTTCTTTGGGGAGCATGCAAAAGCAACGAAGGCACTAAAGAATAAGAGGGTTAAGCGCATCAAGTCTTTTCCCGAAAGATAGAAAGAATCAGGAGAGGACTTGATATACTATGAACGCAGAAACGTAAGCAAGTCCAGTCATATAAACCAGTTGAATAAGTGGCCATTTCCATCCTTTGGTTTCCCTTTTTACCACTGCTAGCGTGCTCATGCATTGCATTGCAAATGTGTAAAATACCAGCAACGAAAACCCTACAGCGGGTGTAAATCTTGGGCCGCCGGTTTCCGGGTTGATCTCATCCTTTAAGCGCTCTTTGATGGTGGCATGGTCATCAGTACTGCCGAGACTGTAGATCGTAGCGATTGTACTGACAAAAACTTCACGGGCTGCAAAGGAAGTAATCAAGGCAATGCCAATTTTCCAGTCGAAGCCTAATGGCCTTATAACCGGCTCCATCCATTTGCCAATAATGCCGGCATACGAATGTTCAAGCTTATAGGCCGCTACACGATTTTCATATCCCTCTTCTGTCAGCCGAAGATTGACGGATTGATCTCTCACCGTAGCGCGCGCATTGTCCATCACATCTTTCGGTCCATAGCTTGCCAGTACCCAAAGTATGATAGAGACCGCGATAATTATTTTTCCAGCTTCAAAGACAAATGCTTTTGTTTTTTCAACAATGGTATATCCTACGTTTGACCACTTCGGCATTTTATATGTGGGCATTTCCATAATGAGATAGCTCCGCTCAGTAGCCTTGATAAGTGCTTTCATTACGAATGCCGACAACATCGCAGCAGCAAACCCCAACACGTAAAGTCCCATCAAGGCAACACCCTGGAGACTTATAAATCCCCATATACGTTCTTTGGGAACTATCAGAGCAACCAAAATAGCAAACACCGGTAGCCGCGCTGAACAACTCATTAGTGGGGTTACAAATATGGTAATGAGCCTGTCTTTCCAGTTATCAATGGTACGTGTGGCCATGATAGCAGGGATTGCGCACGCAAGGCCAGACATCAGTGGCACAACACTTCGTCCACTCATTCCAAATTTTCGCATGATCTTGTCCATGAGGAAAACGACACGCGACATATAGCCCGTTTCTTCAAGAATGGAGATGAAAGCAAATAAGATAGCAATCTGCGGAATGAAGATGATTATTCCTCCGATACCCGGAACAATACCACTATGGAGCAATTCAAATAAAGGTCCCTCCGGTAAACGCTTACTCAGGAAACCACTGAGGTCTGCAAACCCCCGATCGATGGCATCCATTGGAATTTGGGCCAATGCAAATACTGATTGAAAGATCAGAAACAGAATTGTAAAGAAGATTATGTAACCCCACACTTTATGCGTAAGAATTTTATCTAACCTGTTTGAGAGACTCTTCTGATTCGGTCGGGCTGATTTAATAATTACTGTATCCAGTATTTTTTGAATAAATCCATATCTGTGAATTGTTTCGGCACCTTGATACTTATGTGGAAAAAAATTCTGCTGAACTGCGATCGACTTTATGAATGATCGATCCTGGTTGGAAAGAAATACCAGGTTATCAGGTTGCTGCAAATATTGAAATGCCTCGTAAAGCGTTGCCAAGTGAAAATAGTTCTGTATCTCTTGCAGTGTAGCAACAATCTCGCTGGCTGGTTGGAAAATCTTTTGTCCGGAAGGCTTTACTTCTTCACTTAATTGTTTCTTCAATGCATCAAGTCCGTGGCCCTGACGCGCATTGATCATCACTACTGGAATCTCGAGCTGCCTGGATAATCTCTTTATATCGAGACTCAGTCCTGATTTCGCCGCCAGATCCATCATGTTAAGCGCCAACACAACGGGGAGTCCAAGATCGATCAGCTGAGTTAATAATAAGAGGCAGTTCTTAAGGTTTGTTGCATCCGCAATTACTGCAATGCTGTTTGGAAAATTTTCGTCGTTTTTATTTGTGAGAATTTCTACAACAATCTTTTCATCAAGCGTTCTGGGATAAAGACTATAGATCCCCGGCAAGTCTATTATTTCTGCCGAGGTTGTTTCATCTAGTTGGCAGAATCCAATCCGTTTGTCTACGGTGATTCCCGGAAAGTTTCCGATCTTTTGATTGAGACCCGTGAGCTGATTGAACAAAGAAGACTTACCCGAATTAGGCTTTCCAACTAAAGCTATCTTAAGGCGCTTTTTAGCCATCAGTCAAGTATTGAAATAGTGGAGGCTTCTTCTAATCGGAGTGAGAGATCAAAACCAGAAATGTTAACGCAAACCGGATCGCCAAAAGGTGCTGAAAAATTAAATCTAACAACGGTGCCAGGAAGCAGCCCCATTTCAAGCAATTTAACAGAAAGCTGTTCATCGGTAAATCCTGAAATAATGGCTGTTTCGCCTGGTTTCATGGAAGCGACCGATTTCGATTTGGCTGTCAAAACTTATTTAGATTAAATTTAAACAGGCGAATATAAGGCGGTAGCAAGAATTTTTCATACTGATCCCACTGTTTTACCAATCATTAGAATGCCGATGAAAAAGCAGCGCAAAAAGAAAGAGATAAAGAAGACAAAAGTGGTCAAGGAAAAGGAAACCGAGACCGATATTGAAAAACCGTTTGATTTTGGGGGACTACCTGATCGAAATCTTAAGAAAAACCTTGGGTGTGGTTAACAAACCGAGACTGCCAAATACTATTTAACGCGGGCAAAAATTCTTTAGGGGATAGATTCCCCTCAGACACTACAAAGTGTCTTTACAACGTTGGCTGAAGGGTTTTCAGACTCCCAATTTCAGACTTTTTTCCGATCGAAGGGCACGACGGATTTGCTCCATGGCCTGTTGACGGAAACGTCTAGAATCATTCGCCTGCTCTTGCCGCAATACTTCTTTGATGTACTGCAGCACCTTCTCCGTCTGGACTTGATCCATGGCATCCAGGGATTCCAGAATAGCTAGTTTGCGCATCGTTTTCATACTCGTAGTGGTTAATACAAATAACGTAAATTAACCCCTTGTGGTTCAAGCGATAACAACGCTATTCACACAATGACAACATCAGTATAATATTCATACCAATGACGAATAGTAACCAGCTCATAACGGGCTGAAAAGCTTCAAGTAATGCTTGAATCATGAATAGAATTCCTGCAGGGATCCGAAATAGGCTTCATCCCAACCCTGAACTATGTCTTCAAAGTCGTCATCAGGAATATTCGTGTGAGTAAGTTCTATGGAAGTTCCTTGCTTGTGTGGATGAAGGACAATTGTAACGATCGACGGTTCTTGCTGTTCACCAAAGTACCATTGCTGTACGATCTTTTTTCCCGGATCAAATTCTATGTTCTTTCCTACAATGCTACCATCCCACAGTGAAAATTCCGAGCCGGGCTCCAGGGACATATCGGCCGCCTCACCTGTCCAAAGCTGAATAGTGGCTGGGATGGTCAGGGCATGGTATACCTCATCGGGCGGCGCTGCAAGGAGGTAGTATTTTTTATAATTTTTCATTGTTGAAATCCTGCGCCAATATCCTTAAATCAAATGCAGTTACCAAAACAGATCTTCAACTCATACCTGCAGACTCTGGGTAAATCAACAGGAACTCCGTAACTTTTCACCTAAACCTAAAGGCCTATGAATAAGTCGCTTGCATCCGCATGGTTAACACTGGCCGTTGCCGCTCTATTCTTTCTGGCAGCCGGCTGTAGTGGTACAACTTCCACACAATCTGAGACAAACTCGGCTGCTTTTGACTCTGTCCGGCTCCCGTCCTACTCAGGAGATACAGAAATTGTCATTACCCATTCTGTAAATGATTATAAGCAATGGCTAGAAGTATATAATAAGAATTCTGACCCTAATGCTCGCATAAGTATTTATACAAGTTCTGATGATCCAAATCTGGTCACCATCTATGAGTTTACCAAAAGTCATAAGGATGCAAAGAATTTTTTTAACTCGGGTGCGCAAAAGAATACGATGCAACAAGCTGGAGTATCCTCAACCCCCGTTGTCCATTATTATGATGTAAAGTATCGTGCAGAAAATGAAACAAACAAAATTTACCGCCTCGGAGTTTCTCATGTTGTTGAGGATTATAACCGGTGGAAAAAAGGTTTTGACGAACATGGGCCTATTCGTACGGAAGCAGGGCTGGAATTAAGATGGATCGCTACTGATGCTGATGACTCAACTCTTGTTCATGTTATTTTCGCTACCGATGATATTGATAAGGCGAAGGATGTAATTACTTCTGTTGATCTCAAGCAAAAAATGAAAGAAGCAGGTGTCGTTTCGGGACCTGAGATCGTCGTTCTGAAAATTCCAAATCCCTAAGCACGCGTTTTGATTAGTTCTAATAAGCCCATCGTAACAGCCATACTATCCTATGGCATGTCCGGAGAAGTATTTCATGCGCCATTAATAGATGCTCATCCAGGATTTAAGTTGAAAACAATTCTGGAGCGTAAGGCAGAAAAATCAAAACAATATTACTCTCTCGTCAACATCGCTCGAAGCATTGATGAAGTAATGAACGATCCGGAAATTGAATTGATCGTTGTCAATACGCCCAATGATACACATCTCAATTTTACGATGAGAGCCCTCGAGGCTGGAAAACACGTGATTGTTGAAAAGCCCTTTACGAATACATCTCAGGATTCTGATAAGCTTATTGAGCTCGCGAAGAAGAAGCAACGGATGCTTTCTGTTTTTCAGAACAGGCGATGGGATGGTGGGTTTATTACTCTAAAGAAAATAATTGATTCAGGTGTCCTCGGAAAGATAGTAGAGTATGAAGCGCATTATGATCGCTTTCGTAATTACATAGCTCCCAATACCTGGAAAGAAGAAGCTGGACCTGGTTCCGGCATTTTATACAATCTTGGATCACACATGCTTGATCAGGTACTGGTTCTATTTGGTAAACCTGAATCCGTTAGTGCAAAAATTGGAATACAAAGACCCGGTGGAAGAGTTGACGATTTTTATGACTTGAGATTATCCTACAAAGAACTGAACGTAATAGTAAAGTCAAGCTACCTCGTCCGTGAGGCCGGGCCAATTTATGTCGTTCATGGAGTAAATGGATCGTTTGTAAAGTATGGACTTGATCCGCAGGAAGAAGCATTAAAAGTGCATCGGATACCAGGAAATCCAGGCTGGGGAACGGAGCCAGAAAACTACTGGGGCAAATTGAATACTGAGATCGATGGCGCTCCATTTGAGGGAAAGATTGAAACGACTCCAGGTAATTATCTAACCTACTATCAGAATATCTACGAAGCTATTCGGGAGGGCAAGGCACTTGCTGTAACAGGAGAAGATGGAAAGAACGTCATACGATTGATTGAAGCATGTATAAAAAGTAATGAAGAAAAGAGAGAGGTTACTTTCGTCTAACCGCTTTTGACCTAAGAGTAAATGTATAGCAGCGGTACCAATTTGCAAATTGCCAAATCAGAAAAAAAACACGAGCTTTATTAAGACTATAATTTTGATGTAGTAGGTCATGCGCAACTATTCATTGTGCCTGCTTTTCATTTTTCTTCATGCCTTTTCCTGGGGTAATTCCATCCTTATACCCATGGACGAACATCAAAAAAATCATTTGAAAGCCTATGGAATGGCGTTTGATATCCTGCAAAAAGGCGGCGTCGTTGAATGGCTGCTGAACTACCGGGGTGGAAGTTTCCTTATTTCTTATTCTTCTCAAAGTCAGAACGAGTGTATCATCCGTGGCGTATCGTTTGAAGTATTACCTGTATCAAAAACACGTTTGATTCTTGAAGAAATCTCGGCCACTGAAGCAAACATGGATCTGGTCAGGTTGGAAAAGGCACCAAGGATTGCCGTTTATTCTCCGAAAAATGGCCTGGTGTCTGATGATACTGATGCAGTGATTGTAGTGCTTGACTATGCCGAAATACCGTACACCATAATCTACGACGAGGAGATCATCGGCGATCAATTAAGTAAGTACGATTGGCTTCATCTTCATCATGAAGACTTCACGGGTCAACACGGAAGATTCATGAGACGTGAATCCGCAATATTGGAATCAGAGATTCAGGAAACAACCGCCCGCCAACTCGGTTTCCAAAAAGTCTCACAGATGAAGCTAGCCGTAGCCAAACGAATCAAAGCCTTTTGTGAAGTTGGTGGTTATTTATTCGCTATGTGCTCAGGTGCAGAAACATTTGATATTGCCTTGGCCGCTGAAGGTCTCGATATCAACGAAAGTATTTACGACGGTGATGATTCCGATAGTGATGCGCAGGAAAAACTTGATTTTAGCAAGACCTTGGCGTTTGAAAATTTCACCCTCGAACCAGGCAACAGTCGAAAATTTTCTGACATAAATACAGGCAGGCCAGATTTTTTTGAATCACAAAAAGATTTTTTCCAGCTTTTCGATTTTTCTGCGAAGTGGGATGTAATCCCTTCCATGCTGACACAGAATCATGAATTCGTGATCCGGGAATTCATGGGGCAAACATCCTCTTTTAACAAACTTGTTGTTAAGCCCGATGTCCTCGTACTCGGAGAAAACAAAAGAGGAAATAACGTAAGATACATTTACGGAGAGCTTGGCAAAGGTCACTGGACTTATTACAGCGGGCATGATCCGGAGGGAGTACAAGGAGGCGGCAG
>JBBRFP010000006.1:0-17739 GCA_038241465.1 Cytophagales bacterium
GCAAGTCAAAGCGGTCTCGCACCCCTGCGGCGATTGAAATATCATAACTGGGTTCCCGGCGCTTCGCCAAGCGATGACCGGCCGGGCCGACGACAGCCCAATCGCCGGTGGTATTCCGCTCGGCGCACACTTTTGGCCAGCTAAGCTCGTATCGCACGGCGGAACTCTCGGTACTACAATGGGTATAACTGGAACACCTGCCGGTTCGTCCTTCCGGAGTCGTACGCGATGTCCACGCCCACGGTCCTGGCCGCAAAATCTCAATTTCAAAGACGGAGATTCGCGCACCTTATGAAGGTCAGATAGGCCTGCGGAGCGTTAGCCTTGGCGCCTACTTATCTCCAAGCGACATCATAACCACCCTTCGCGACATCAAAGAACTTAAGCTTGAATTTTCAGTCCCTGAAAAATATGCTCAGAATATTGCGAAAGGTTATGTAGTCAGATTCACTGTTGATGGAGGAAAAAAAGAGCATCAGGGTGTGGTACTTGCAACGGAAGGAAATGTGGAAGCCAACACACGCACATTAAAGATCAGGGCGATTGTTTCTGAACGAGATAAAGAGCTGGTTCCGGGAGTATTTGCGAAAGTAAATCTTCAGCTTGGGCTGGATACCGTTGCGCTGATGATCCCAACGCAATCCATTATTCCCCAAGCGCGTAATAAGCAAGTTATCCTTTACAAGAAAGACAGTGCAATGTTTACTGTTGTTGAAACCGGCATCCGTGACTCTTCTTACATTCAAATCCTTCAGGGACTTCGTGCTGGAGATACGGTAATCACCACTGGCTTGATGGCTATACGTCCAGGATTAAAAGTGAAAGTTACCAAAGTGAATAGCTTACCGAAGTAATCGTATGAATATCTCAGAGCTAAGTATCCGCCGTCCTGTTCTCACATTCGTGTTGAACATCATTATTATCCTTTTCGGGGCAATCGGTTTTTCTTTCCTGGGTGTACGGGATTACCCTGCCATTGATCCTCCGAACATTAGCGTTAGTACTTCGTATTCAGGTGCCAACGCTGATATCATCGAATCACAGATCACAGAGCCGTTAGAGAAATCAATCAATGGTATCGCCGGGATTAAAAATATTTCATCCAGCTCAAGCGTAGGTTCCAGCAGTATCAATATTGAATTTGAGTTAGGTGTTGATCTCGAAGCAGCCGCTAACGATGTGCGGGATAAAGTTTCACAGGCAACCCGTTCCCTTCCACAAGATCTTACGGCACCTCCGGTAGTATCCAAGGCTGATGCGTCGGCTGATGTGATCATTACCATGACGCTGCAAAGCGATACCCGCAACCACCTTCAACTTACTGAATACGCGAATAATGTTTTGGTAGAACGCCTCCAGACTATTCCCGGCGTGAGCAGTGTTCAGGTGTGGGGTGAGAAAAAGTATGCCATGCGCATCTGGATTGATCCGGCGAAACTCAGTGCCTACAATCTAACGGCCCTTGATGTACAGCAGGCCTTAAACCGTGAGAATATTGAATTGCCATCGGGCAAGATTTCGGGAGACGCTACCGAACTTTCTGTTCGGACGTTTGGAAGATTATTTACAGAAGAAGATTTTAACAATGTAATTGTTCGTTCGGTAGCCGCGGGCGATATTCGGTTGAAAGACATTGGTCAGGCGATTCTTGGCCCTGAGAATGAAGAATCTATTCTTAGAGAAAGTCGTATCGGTATGGTGGGGCTTGCCCTCACACCTCTTCCCGGCTCAAACTACGTTGCCATCTCTGACGAATTCTACAAACGCTATGATCAGTTAAAAAAGGAAATTCCTGCGGATTTAAAAACTAATATCCTAATTGATCAAACGTTCTTTATTAAGAGGTCCATCACCGAGGTTCAGGAAACACTGGTTATTTCAATCTTACTGGTGGTATTAATCATCTATTTATTCTTCCGTGATTTTCTGATTGCGGTGCGCCCGTTGATTGATATCCCCGTTTCTCTTATTGCAACATTCTTCATCATGTACTTATTGGGTTTCTCAATCAATGTATTGACGATGCTCGGTATAGTGCTTGCTACCGGACTTGTGGTAGATGACGGTATCGTTGTAACAGAAAATATTTATAAAAAACTGGAAGCCGGTATGAATAAATACCAGGCTGCCCGTGAAGGCTCAAAAGAAATTTTCTTTGCAGTCATTTCTACTTCCGTAACACTCGCCGTTGTGTTCCTTCCAATTGTATTCCTGGAGGGATTTGTGGGAAGGTTATTCAGGGAATTCGGAATTGTCGTAGCGGGTGCGGTGTTGGTGTCTGCATTTGTTTCTCTTACGCTCACGCCTGTGTTGAGTGTGTTGCTCACAAGAAAGACTCATAGCCATTCTAAATTCTATAACTGGTCAGAGCCATTCTTCCAAGGAATGGAAAATGGCTATGGCCGGATGCTTACTGGATTTATGAAAGTGCGGGGGGTAGCCTTCATAATTATTGCTCTTTGTGTCGGGTCTGCATATTTTATTGGCAGCAATCTTCAATCGGAATTGGCTCCTCTTGAGGATCGTAATCAATTCCGTCTTCAGCTCTCTGCGCCAGAAGGAACATCGTATGATTACATGGATGCGTATGTTGACAAAGTGGCGAAGTTCGTAATGGATTCTGTGCCGGAAGCCAAAACGGTCCTTTCTATGACCGCCCCTGGTCGCGTAGGTAATGGCTCTGTCAACTCAGGTATGGTTCGCATATCACTCGCAGAACCAAAAGACAGAAATCGATCGCAGCAACAAATCGTTGATATGGTGAGCCGTAATATGGGCAGATTCCAGGCCGGACGTGCATTCCCCATCCAGGAACAAACTATATCTGTTAATCGCAGAGGCGGATTACCGGTGCAATTTGTAATTCAAAATAATAACTTCGAAAAATTGAAGGCGGTGTTGCCAAAGTTTTTAGACGCTGCCAATAACAACCCAACGTTACAAGGTGTTGATATCGATCTGAAGTTCAATAAACCAGAGTTGAAAGTTCAAATCAATCGTCTGAAGGCAACTCAGTTGGGGATCAGCGTTCAGGATATCTCTCAAACACTTCAGCTTGCCTATAGCAATCTTCGTTTTGGATATTTTACAAAAGATGGAAAGCAATATCAGGTGATGGGACAGGTCTCCCGTCTTAATCGTGACGATCCGGATGATCTTAAGAAATTATATGTGCGCACAAGCTCCGGCGAACTGATATCGATTGACAACGTGATTACCGTTGAAGAATCTTCAACACCTCCATCGCTTTATCACTTTAACCGCTACAAATCGGCCACTATTTCGGCGGGGCTTGCTCCTGGCAAAACGATTGGTGATGGAATAGAAGTTATGCGCGCGATCGCGGCCAAAGAACTTGATGATACTTTTTCAACATCGTTGGCAGGAAATTCCCGCGACTTTGCGGAAAGCTCGAGCAATACGTCATTCGCATTTTTGTTAGCACTGGTATTAATTTATTTAATCTTATCGGCTCAATTCGAAAGCTTTGTTGACCCGTTGATCATCATGTTTACAGTGCCGCTAGCCATTTGTGGCGCATTTATGTCGCTTTATATTTTCAACCAGACAATCAACATCTTTTCACAGATCGGCATGATCATGTTGATTGGACTCGTGACCAAGAATGGAATTTTGATTGTTGAGTTTGCTAATAAAAAACGCGAAGAAGGTCTTAGTAAATTTGAAGCGGTGATTGAAGCATCACGTCTTCGCCTTCGCCCCATCTTAATGACAAGTCTTGCGATGGCTTTGGGATCATTGCCGCTGGCGTTGTCCTTGGGTGATGCCTCCACCAGCCGCATTCCACTGGGTATTGTAATTGTGGGAGGAGTGATGTTCTCGCTTGTGCTTACACTTTTTGTCATCCCTGCGATGTATTCTTTCCTGTCCAAGTCTAAAAAACATATCGATTTTGAAACGGGAACAACCATTGAACCCCACAAGGAGTTGGCTTATGAAGCGTAGATTTTACCTGTTTATTGTTGTTTTTATTTCAGTTGTCACTCTACACGCTCAGGAAGTAACGCTTGAACAGGCCGTAGAGATCGGAATACAGAAAAACTATGACGTTCGTCTTTTTCAGAAGACTCGTGATATCGCTGCGAACGATAATAATTTTGCGTTCGGAGCTTTTCTTCCTTTCATAAACGCAACGGGCAACTATTCCAAAGTTAATGTTGATTCACGAACGGTAACCTTTGCTGGCACGGAGGTTACCCGGCAGGGCGCTTTAACAACTAATACAAACGGTTCCGTTCAATTGCTTTGGACGCTTTTCGACGGAACAAGGATGTTTGCAACCCGTAAACGTGTCGAGGAATTGGCAGTATTGGGTGAGGTCAACCTACGAAATCAGATGATCAATTCCACCGCCACCATTATCACTAATTATTATAATATCATCAGGCAAAAGCAAGTATTAAGAGCCAATCAGGAATTAATGAAAGTCAGCGAAGAACGTGTGAAATTGGCCGAGAAGAAACTGCAAGTGGGAACAGGTGGTAAGCCAGAATTACTTCAGGCCAAAGTCGATCTCAATTCACAAAAAACAACACTAATCGTTCAGGAAACTTTTATTCAACAGTTGAAGGATCAATTGAACGGTTTGCTGGGGATGGGTTTACCTGACGTTTACGATGTTGCTGACACGATTCCAATTAACCTTACGCTGACATTGGATGAGATTGTCAACAGTATCGAAACAACAAACCAAACACTGGTAGCGGCAAGAAAAAGTATAGATATCGCTTCTCTGGTGGTCAAGGAAAATAAAGCGTCAAGGTCACCGATTATCAACTTTGTGTCATCGTACAATTTTAACCAGCAAGAGAATGAGCTTGCAACGAATCAATTTGCCTTGCAGTTTTCCCGCTCCAATGGTCTTAACTATGGACTTCAGGTGAGCGTTCCCATTATGAATGGAATGAACGTGAATAGATTGGTCAAGCAATCAAAGATCAATCTCGATCGTCAACAAATTATTTATGACCAACAATTAATGCTCGCAATTGTGGGTGTTCGCAATGCGTATGTTAATTATGATAACGCGAAAAAAATTCTATTACTCAATGAACAGAATATTCTATTAGCAAGGGAAAATGTTTTCATTGCTCTTGAGGGATTTAAAAGAGGTGTTACAACCGCGCTGGATCTTCGCACGGCACAGCAGAGCCTTGCAGATGCTTATAATCTTCTTATCGGAGCACGATACAGCGCTAAAATTTCAGAAACGGAATTGCTGAGATTGAAGGGCGCTTTGCTGAATTAATTACAATATTTATTGAGGGTATCCCTCAAGTCTATTTTTTATCCCGAAGCTCCCCTGGAACCAGGCATTAACACATTAGGCATCGCGCATTAGGAGTTCGTATTAAGATCCCATAAATTGAGTTACCGTCGGTCAACCTTAACTCATGGTTCCTCAGCAAAAAATCCATCCACAAGGCCCTACCTTCTCCCGCATTATTGCAGGTGTATGGCGTTGGCACACTGTTTCATCTTCCGCAATCGAACATCTTATTAATACAGCGCTCGATTCAGGCATAACAACTTTTGATCATGCCGACATTTACGGCGATCATGGTAATGAGGAAATTTTTGGAAGCGTACTAAAGAAAGAGCCATCCCTTCGTGCCAAAATGCAACTCGTCACGAAGTTTGGCATCAAATTTCCTTCCAAGCAACGGCCTGCGACCTGGGTAAAGCATTACGACACTTCAAAGGAGCATATTATCTGGTCAGTGGAGAATTCATTGAAAATGCTCGGAACTGATCATCTGGATCTGTTGCTTATTCACCGGCCTGATCCACTTTTTAATCCAAAAGAAGCAGCGGAAGCGTTTGATCAATTAAGGAAAGAAGGAAAAGTATTGCATGTTGGAGTTTCAAATTTTACGCCATCGCAGTTCAGGATGTTGCAGCATTATATTTCATATCCACTGGTGACGAATCAGATAGAAATTTCGCTTAATAAGATTGATTCTCTTTTCAATGGCGATCTGGATACATTGATGGAGTTCAACGCGTCAGCCATGGCGTGGTCACCTCTGGGCGGCGGGAAGTCACTCGATATCGACGAGCGTGAAGTCTTCAACAAGGCTGCGAAGTACAATGCCTCTTATAGTCAGCTATCCCTGGCATGGCTAATGAAGCATCCTTCGACTATTTTTCCCATCATCGGGACTACGCAACCCGAGCGTATCATTGAAGCAGCGCGGTCAATCAACGTTAACCTCGATCGTCAGGATTGGTTTGAAATGCTGAAGTGGGTAATGAAGAAGGAAGTGCCGTAAAGGGTTGCAAGTGACGGATCACAAGTTTCGTCGAGATCGTCTCTTTCTATCATTGGTGTTGCGAAGGCTTTTGACCTCGAAGAAATCCGACGGTTCACAAACCTGGTTGAGCGCTTCTTCTCTTCTTTCGTACCATTGCAATGGCAAAAGCTCCTATTCCAACTAAAAAAAGACTGATGGTCAAAGGAAGAAGGGCGATAGAACGTGAGTTCTCAGGAAGAAGGTGCATCGCCACTGTGATCACCAAAAAAGTTATTCCGGTAATTGTCCAGATCGGATCGGTCATAAATTTATCTTCGGGCTCAGCAGTGAGGTTGAGGAAAATAGTATGATCCTGTTGTAAAAGAATAGCATACTTTTTATAATCCCAGATCAAAAGATAAATTGTTCCTAATAGCATCAATCCAGTAACAATAGGAGTTCCACCTCCAAAATTCACTGAAGTAGTGATCATAAATACGTTCAGGATGATTGGAAAGAAAGCCGCGGCTCCGATGGTTGAAAAACGCTGAGACATCAGCAACGCTCCTGCAACAAATTGACTCACGCCCAGAAAGTTCCAGTAAAATCCGCTTTGATACATTGCTTCAAAAAAATAGCCCACGGGATCGGTAACCGAAATTTGCGTAAACCTCTCGCCCTTAATTTTAATGATCGAGGCAAAAACGAATGCGAACCCAATGATGTATCGCAGGTAAATGGTTGCCAGCTTAAAAAAGATGAGATTTTTTAAATTATCAATCAGTCTTCTCATAAGCCGAAGACGAGAACGCGGGAGGAATGTTACACAGCAAAATCACAACTGACAACTCAATGAAAAGCGTAACCCGCGAGACTACCGATCAATCAGATCAGACATCTTGAACTTCTGGATGAAGTAATAGATAAAATTGAAAGACAGAGCATCTTCCTCATCTTTCTTTTGAGCATCAGGCTTTGATGGCTTTGCAGGTTGTGTTAGTGGTAACACACGGACTACTTGTAAGGAATCACGTACTGGTAAATGAGTTGGATAATCATAGATCAATGCCTTGTCATCTTGAAGGTTGTATTCGCGATGTGTGGGATCCTGAAGTTCAACTGACGGCAACCCCTCCTGGCCTTGCGCAGAAATCCCCAGCAGGAATACTGCTATGAAGGAGGCTAAAAGATGTGAAACCTTTACATTCATGCTTCGACTTACTATAATTTAGCAGATGCTAAGTGGCGAATATATAAAATTTTAGGGAATGATCACATGGGACGAATTTAACAGAGTGGACGTGCGGGCCGGAACCGTTGTCAAAGCAGAACCCTTTCCAGAGGCTAAAAAGCCAGCTTTTAAGCTCTGGATTGACCTGGGTCCGGAAATAGGAGTTAAAAAATCCAGCGCTCAGATCACTCAACATTATCAAATAAATGACCTTGCCGGGCGCCGGGTGGCCTGCGTCGTAAATTTTCCTCCAAAGCAAATTGGTGGTTTCATGTCGGAAGTTCTCGTTACGGGCTTTCCCGACGAGCTCGGAAACGTTGTTTTGACTTCCATAGATAAGCCGGTGCCAAACGGATCAAGATTATTTTAATATCAAGAAACTTACGCATGCGCTTTAAAGATCTTAAACTTCTATTGCAAGGTGAGGTTGTTCTCGAATCGGAAGACAGGGGCATTCAGAACTTACTAATCGACAGCCGCAAGGCTGTGATCAGTGATGATTCATTATTCTTTGCAATTTCTGGCGACCGTCATGATGGTCACTCTTTCCTAAAGGAATTGTATCGGCTTGGGGTTCGCCAATTCATTGTTGAAAAAGATATTGATACCGCTTCGTTCGCTCATGCAAATATTCTAAAAGTCGGATCTTCGATTGATGCACTTCAGGCGATTGCCGCTATCCATAGAAAACAATTCTCCTTACCTGTGATCGGAGTCACTGGAAGCAATGGAAAGACCATCGTTAAGGAATGGCTCTACCAGGTGCTTTCGTCTGATTTAAAAATTGTAAAAAATCCTGGCAGCTATAATTCACAAGTAGGGGTGCCCATTTCCGTCTGGCAAATTAAAAAGGATCACGAACTTGGAATTTTTGAAGCTGGAATTTCACGATCAGGTGAAATGGAGAAGCTCAGGAAAATCATTCAACCTACTGTTGGAATTTTTACAAATCTTGGAACCGCCCACGATGAGGCATTTTCATCTCATGAAGAAAAGGCCAACGAGAAGGCAATGCTCTTTGTGGATTGTGAGTCAGTAATCTACTGCAGAGAGCACTCCGTTGTTCATGAAGCTTTGTTAAAAACAAAAAGTAATCTCGTTTCCTGGGGATTCTCACAATCGGCAGACATTCAAGTCACTCGTCAAGGGCTTACGGAATTCACTGTGGTTTATAAAAACGAAAGGTTTTTCCTTACTCTCCCATTTCGGGATGCTGCCTCACAGGAAAATGCTTTTCATGTCCTGTCATTTATGCTCCTTAGGAACTACCGTGGACATATTATTCAGGAGCGGATAACACAACTTCACTCCGTATCCATGCGATTGGAATTAAAACAGGGAATAAATCGCTGCATTATCATTGATGACTCTTACAACAACGACCTGGCAGGGTTACGGATCAGTCTCGATTTTCTTAAGAATCAGCAAAAAGTTAAAAAGACGTTGATCCTTTCTGACATATTGCAATCCGGATTAACTGCTAGCGAGCTGATGCTGGAAATCCAAAAACTAATCTCGACGAGCCAGGTGAAAAGGATCATCGGCATCGGTCCAGTGTTGTCGGATCACGAGTCACTTTTTCCGGGAGGGTCATTCTATCCATCTACGAAAGAGTTCCTCGACAATCTTCAACCAGGTATTTATGCAGATGAAGTTATTTTGATCAAGGGAGCAAGGTACTTTCAATTCGAAAAGATTGTTCAACGGCTCCAGCGCAAGGTGCATGGCACCGTGATGGAGATTGATATGAACGCCATGGTCCATAATTTGAATTATTTCAAATCATGCTTACGATCCGGCACCAAACTGATGGCAATGGTAAAGGCCTTTGCTTACGGAAGCGGAAGTGAAGAAGTAGCCAACATGCTGCAATATCACCGGATTGATTATCTGGGAGTAGCTTATGCCGATGAAGGGGTTGATTTGAGAAATAATAACATCACTGTTCCGATTATGGTGTTGAATCCATCCGAAGAAAGTTTTTCGCTTTTACTGGAATATCAATTGGAACCCGAGATCTACAATCTTCGGATACTAAAGTCCTTACTCGCCTTTCTAAATGGACAACCCTGCACAGTTCATTTAAAAATGGATACTGGAATGCATCGACTTGGATTTGAAAGAAGTGATCTGAAAGAGGCGCTGGAAATGATCAGTACCCATAGCAACATCAAGATAGCTTCTGTGTTCTCTCATCTCTCCGGTGCAGATGAAAGCAAGCATGATGATTTTTCAACTCAGCAGGCGATCTCATTTATCGAAATGGCCGATGAAATCGAAGCAGCGTTGGGCTATCGGCCTCTTCGCCATCTGCTAAACTCCCCTGGCATTTTGCGCTTCCCTGAATTTCAGTTTGATATGGTCAGACTTGGTATTGGTTTATATGGTATTGATCCGACGGAAGAAGGCAACAGTAACTTATTACCAGTAGCGTCGATCAAGACCGTGATCTCTCAAATCAAGACTATAAAAGAAGGCGAGACAATCGGTTATGGCCGAAAGGGGAAGGCGGAAAAAACAATGAAGCTCGCCACATTGGCCATTGGTTATGCCGATGGCTTTAGTCGGAGCTTCAGTCGCGGAAAGGGCAATGTACTGATCCATGGAAAGCTTGCGCCAGTGATCGGCAATGTATGCATGGACATGACGATGGTGGATGTTACGGACATTCCCACTGCTGAGGGAGATGAGGCCATTATCTTTGGGCCGGGCTTACCTATTCAACAAGTGGCTAAATGGGGAGATACAATTCCGTATGAGATTCTAACCAACACTAGCGACCGTGTAAAGAGAGTCTACTTTGCAGAATCATTTTGATGAGAACACTTAGTCTTGCCTTGCGCTTTTAAAATATAATCAGGATCGAGCTTCTCGGTGGAAAACTTTTTGAGATGTTTCTTTGTCGGATAATTTTATCCTTCGGCAAATACACTTATAAAAATAAATATCAGTAAAATAAATCTCACCTCAATAAAAATGGCTCATCAAGTACGAAGTCTCATTTTTTAAATAGGCTCATTTTCAAATTAGTTATACTTCACATAATGCTCCCACTTCTCCATCACTTCTTTAAAATCCGGAGGTAGCTCTGAATCAAATTGCATAAACTGTTTGGTAGCAGGATGGATGAAGCCAAGTGTTTTTGCGTGAAGGGCTTGGCGCGGAAGTATCTTGAAACAATTATCAACAAACTGCTTGTATTTTGAAAAAGTGGTTCCCTTAAGAACCGTGTCACCACCGTATGTCACATCATTGAAGATTGGATGGCCGATGTATTTCATATGGGCACGGATCTGATGTGTACGTCCGGTCTCAAGCTTGCATTCAAGCAAAGAAACATACCGAAGCGTTTCAAGTATTTTGTAATGTGTAATCGCCGTACGTCCCCAATCACCTTCGGGAAATGCAGTGGTAACCCTTCTGTCTTTCAGACTTCTCCCGACATTGACATTGATCGTTCCCGTGGGCGTTGTCGGCTCACCCCATACCAGAGCCCAATATGTTCTTTCAATGCTGTGATCAAAAAACTGTCGGGCCAATTGCGTTAACGCAGTTTCAGTTTTTGCTATGACCAGTAAGCCGGAGGTGTCTTTATCAATACGATGAACCAATCCGGGTCTCCCATTATTTCCTGGCATCTCCGGTAAATTCTGAAAATGGTAGGTTAAGGCATTTACAAGAGTGCCGCTCCAGTTCGAGTGAGCCGGGTGCACCACCATACCTGCTGGCTTATTCACTACCAATAAATGTTCATCTTCATAAACAATATTCAATGGAATGTTCTCCGGCTTGACATCGTTATCTCGTGGAGGTTCTGGAAATGATACGGTAATGATGTCTCCTGGATGGATCTTATGATTTGGCTTGATCGGTTTTTCATTCACCAGAACAAATTCGTTATGAATTCCTTCCTGGATTTTCGTGCGCGTAGCGTTTGACAACCGATCCATTAAGAACTTATCAATGCGCAAAAGGCCCTGGCCAGGGTCTACGACGATACGATGGTGCTCAAACAGTTCTTCTTCCTGATCCTCTTCCGGATCACTATATTCATTTTTCACATTGCAAAAGTAGGCAGAAGATGACGAATGCCAGCATCTACTTTTTCATACTTTCTAATGCGTACCTAAACCATAATCCATTAGGAAAGTCCTTGCCAAAAATTAAACTTGCTTCCGATGAATGAAGTGAAAGTATTTCTCTTGGTGATAATTTATCTGACAGGCGTTAGTTGTCAGCAAAAAGCCAAAGGCAAGACAGCTCTCTTTGATAAGGGTATCTCGTTGGGGACAAACAAGAATGGAAAACTGGAAGAAGCCTCCGGTCTTGTAGAAAGTATAAAACAGCCGAATTATTTCTGGACGCATAACGATAGTGGAAATCCGGCCATGATTTTTCTTGTCGGCAAAGATGCCAAAACCAGGAAAACATTCAGGTTAGCAAATACCAGCAACCGTGATTGGGAAGACATGACCATAGGCAGTGGCCCAAAACCTGGCACGAGCTATTTATACATTGGCGATATTGGTGACAACCTGGCCGAGCACGCGCTAAAATATATTTACAGAATAGAGGAACCTTCTGTCAATCAAAAAGAGGAGATCACTGATGTTGAGAAGCTCATTGTAAAACTCGAGGATGGTGCACGTGATTCGGAAACCATCATGTTTGATCCTCCATCCAAAAATCTCTACCTCGTATCCAAGCGCGAGGCGATGGTACTACTCTATGAGATCACTTATCCCTTTGAGGCAGATACCATCATTGCAAAAAAAGTAGCCACATTGCCGTTCACGCTGATCAGTGGCGGTGCCATATCCCCCGACGGAAAGGAAGTGCTGTTGCGCAACTATACGGACATTTTTTACTGGAAGAGAAAAGGCAATGAATCGATTAGTGAACTATTGCAAACTCAGGCCACTGAACTGCCTTATGATCGCGAACCGCAGGGCGAAGCGATTGCCTGGGCAAGGGATAGTACGGGTTATTATACTCTAAGCGAAAATGCCAAGGGGACCAGAGCCAAGCTGTATTTTTATAAAAGAAACTAGAAGGAGATTAAAGAGTAAACAGTAAAGTCTTATTGCGTTTCGGACAAACAATTTTTCATGATCGAAACTTCAAGACAATCAACAAATTCTAATAAAAGCATAGCGACCCTCGTTCTCCATTAATCTTTCGGCTTTCGTCTCAACTCTGACGGTCTATCAGCTCTTTCGCAAAACTGACCAGTGGCTCTGCATTCTTCACCATCGATAACCTGTTCAACCCGGCAAAGCCACGTTCAAAATATTCATCTATCTTCCTTTCTGTTATTGAGTGCACACCTAAAGTGTCATACAAAGAAGTTATGGCTTTCACCTTCTTTCTTTTATCAAATTTCTTTGCTAATAGCCAACGCTTAAGTTCTGCTTTGTCTTTTCCTTTGGCTTTTTCAATTGCTTTGATCAATAGAAATGTTTTCTTATTGGCGATGATATCGCCACCCACTTGCTTGCCGAATTTCTTCTTATCAGCATACACATCCAGCAGATCATCTTTCAATTGAAATCCAATTCCAAGATTAATGCCAGCATCATACAATATCTTTCTGTCTTCCAAGGAAGCGTTTGCCAGCAATGCACCCAATTCAAGGCTGAATCCAAGCAAAACGGCGGTCTTCAGACGAATCATTTCAATGTATTGAGCTTCTGTCACTTTACTCTTCGACTCAAACTCCATGTCCCACTGCTGTCCTTCACATACTCCCGCTGCACATTTATTAAAAAGTGAAATTACCTCTCTCAATTTATCTTTTTCAAGATCAAGAAACATATCATACACCTTTACGAGCATCACGTCACCCGAAAGAATAGCGGTGTTCACATTCCATTTTTCATGTACGGTTGCTTTTCCTCTCCGCAAAGGAGCGTTATCCATAATATCATCGTGCAATAAGGTGAAGTTATGAAACGCCTCCACCGCGGCTGCATACTTTACTATACTTTCTGCATCTGCGCGATAGATTGAATACGATAAAATCGTAAGCAACGGACGAAGTCTTTTCCCTCCCAGCGACATGATGTAGCGGATAGGCTCATAAAGAGATGACGGCTTATCTCCAAATCGCTGTTTTTTAATTTCAGCTTCAAGCAACAAAAGATATTTATTCATCGCAGATTATCTTCTTTTGCTTCTTGAGTTTGACGATTTGCCTTTGCCACCACCGACATTTTTTGAACCGCTTCGTTGGGAACCGGAACGCTGTTTACCGCCGCCAAAAGAACTCAGAGCACGTTCAGGTCGATCATCCTCATCACGGATCTCCCCAGGAACACTTTCGAAGGCCAGATCCATCGTTCTGCGATCAACGTCGGTTTTCTTAACCCTCACCTCAACTTCATCACCAAGACGATAAATCTTCTTTCTTCTTCTTCCAATGACTCGATAATTCTTTTCATCGTATTCATAAAAGTCGTCTTTCATGTCGGCCATGCGAATCATGCCCTCGCATTTGGTTTCAATGATCTCAACAAAAATTCCAAAGTCAGTGACACCGGTAATGATACCTTTGTAAAGCTTGTCCTCGGCAAGGCTCATGAATTCTACTTGCTTGTACTTGATCGATGCGCGTTCTGCGTCCGCAGCACGTTTCTCCCGCTCCGACGAATGAATGCACTTAGCTTCGTAGTCCGTTTTACTTACCGGCTTGCCATTGTCTAGATAATGCTGAAGCAGGCGATGAACCATCATATCAGGATAACGGCGGATCGGTGAAGTGAAATGCGTGTAATGATCAAATGCCAAGCCAAAGTGTCCCTTCGGTTCAGTGGTGTATTTCGCTTTTGCCATTGCGCGAACTGCAAGTGACTGCAACACACCTTGCTCTGGCGTGCCCTCAATCTCATCCATCAATTTATTCAACGATTTTGAAACGGCAGCTTCGTCCGTTTCAAGAGTATGTCCAAACTGTTTGGCAAACAAGGCAAAATCACTAACCTTTAACGGGTTCGGATAGTCGTGTATTCGATATACAAATGTATTTTTATCACCACCCTTTTTAAGTTTAAAAATAAACGTTGCCACTGCCTTGTTGGCCAGGAGCATGAACTCTTCAATAAGCTTGTGGGCGTCTTTTCGCACTTTGGGAATAACTGCTAACGGCTTGCCCTTTTCATCCAGCTTGAATTTTACTTCCGTTGTTTCAAAGTTTACAGCACCACGTGTGAATCTCTCTTTGCGCAGCTTGATGGCAAGATCATTCAACGTTTTTATTTCTCGGGCAAATTTTCCCTGCCCGGATTCAATTACTTCCTGAGCTCCTTCATAGGAAAAACGATGGTCAGAATGTATTACTGTTCTTCCGAACCACTCATTCTGAACTCTGCCTTTGTCGTCCATTTCAAATACTGCAGCAAATGTCAGTTTCGTTTCATTTGGACGAAGGGAACATAATCCATTTGACAATCGTTCCGGTAGCATTGGCACGGTACGATCAACCAGGTACACCGAGGTGGCACGGTCAAATGCATCTTCATCCAGCGTTGTTCCGGGAATAACATAGTGCGTAACATCTGCAATGTGAACTCCTATTTCAAACAAACCGTTATCAAGCACTTTGAATGAAATCGCATCATCAAAATCCTTTGCATCTTCAGGGTCAATGGTAAAGGTGAGTGTGTCCCTGAAATCACGGCGCCTTTTGATTTCATCATTCGATATCGCATCATCAATCCGTTCGGATTCATGTAATACTTTTTCGGGGAAACGGAATGGCAAATCAAATTCAGCCATGATAGAGTGAATCTCCGCTTCATTCTCTCCGGTCTTTCCAAGGATCTCAATTACTTTCGCCTCCGGACTTTTATCTCCATCACCCCACTTCGTTACTTCGAACAGGACTTTATCATTATTTTTAGCCTCACCGATATTTTCCTGGTAGATAAAGAAATCCTGATAGATCTTTTTGAAGTCAGGTACAATGAATGCAAACCGGTTAGGCGACATTTCAAGACGCCCCACAAATCGTATTCGATTCCTTTTGATGATCTCTTCAACTTTACCTTCAGGCTTTTCACCATTGCGCTTGCCAAGCAATGATATTCTTACCGTATCACCATGCAATGCGGTACCAAGGTCACGATCCCGGACGTAGATGTCAGTATCTCCGCCTGTGTTGACATAAGCGAACCGCTGATTGACGTGATCAACGATCCCTTCAAGGGTTTCAATTTTTTTCGTAGAGGCAAAGCTACCGTCTGCCAGTTGATGAATTTTCCCTGCAGACTCAAGCTCATCCAATATTGTAAAAATATCTTTGTTCGCTGCTTTGTTCTTCGGTCCTATTTCCCGTGCTACTTCTTTGAAGCCGTACGATAGCCCTGGAGCCTGATCGAAAAATGAGAGTATTGCTTGTCGCAATGATTTGCCCTCGTTCTTCTGTTTCTTTTGTTTTTGTTCTTTGAATTTCTTTTTTGACATAAATTATTTTAAACCACTGAATAGCGGAGTAAAAATTAAGAGTTAATAATATTTTCGGCAGAGATCAAACTCTGCGCTTTCATTTTTAAAAATAACTGTGCGCCTACTACCACATCGCCGACACAGTAATCAGAGATTTTTTTCAAATCTCCGTCGCGATAATACACTTCATTCACTTTCGACCCATCAAGGTCTCCCTTGCTGGTGGGTATGTTAAAAATCGTCGCCAGCAAATCAAGAGATGTATAATGTTTATAGTCACCGAATTTCCACATCTCCAGTGTATCAAGATGAGGAATTTCCCACGATTTTTTTCCTGAAAGATCAAGCGTAGGCGGCAAAGGGATACCGTTTATCAGCATTCTCCGGCTGATATACGGGAAATCAAACTCTTTTCCATTGTGAGCACAAAGTCTTAGCTGTGCTTGATCCATTTTTTCCAGCGCGGCCTTAAACTCCTGAAGCAAAATACCTTCATCGTGATTGCAAAAACATTTTGTTTTCAACCCACGCTCGCCGTTCTCATTGTCAGTAAATTTTCCAATTGCAATGGTGATGATCTTACCAAATTCAGAATAAATTCCTGCTCGTTCATGAAAGAGATCGGCATCAGTCAACGCATCACTTCGCTGACGGAAAAAATTGGCCTTGCGTGCCCATTGAACTTTCATTCGCTCATCAAGCAACTCGTAACGTTCAGCACACGCTACAGTTTCTATGTCAAGGAATAAAATGTTCTTGAATTCATCCATTTTAAACTGCAAGGTAACTTAAAACAAGCTTTGAAAACTCATCAGGCTTCTCCGCCTGCACCCAATGACCCGTGTCGATCACCGCAAATTCAGCGTTTGGGAAAAGAGATTTTATCAAAGCTTCGTCACCCGGTGCGTAATAATTAGATTTTTTTCCCTGAATGAAAAGCGAAGGGCTGTCACATTTTCCAGAGTAAATTACTCCCTCCCCCATTTTCTCAATATTTAAGTCAATTGCGGCCACATTGATCTTCCATTCGAAGCCTCCTCCCGTTTTTCTGGATAGGTTTTTCAATAAAAACTGACGGACGTCCGACTGGGGAACATAGTCTGATAAGATCGCATCAGCCTCATTACGCGATGCTATCGTGGCAAGGGGTATTGCTTTTAGACCTTCCAGAATCGCATCGTGATGAACCGGATATTTTTTTGGAACAATATCGACCACAATCAGATTGCTTAGCATGTCGGGATATTTTAAGGCAAAATTCATGGCTGCCTTTCCTCCCATCGAGTGGCCCATGACAACTGGTTTGCTAATGGAATGTTCAACTATAAATTCTTTCAGATCCTCGGTCAATAATCCATAATTCATTTCGTCGCTATGAGGAGATTGTCCATGATTTCTCTGATCCACGAGATAAACAGTGAAATGCCCGGCGAATACCTTTGCCAGCGAGTACCAGTTATCCGAGGAACCAAATAATCCGTGGAGGATGATCAACGGTGCGCCCTGACCTGAGGTGCGATGGAACAACTTCATTGACTTTTTAATAATTACTTAGTTTGAAAATAAAACAATTGACAGCAAAGTTCGTCATTTGATTTGAGATTGGTTTTTTTGATAACTAAATCACTTAAGACGTTGGAGAAATATTTCAGACGGAGTCACGCCCTCCCACTGGGAGAAGTGCCGGGGATGAAGTGATTTTACCATTCTCCCCCGTATATTTGCCCATTCTTTTTATATGGAATTAACAAACGGAACATACAACGTACAAGGCATCTCCTTTGACTCACTTGCCAAAGAATTTGGAACCCC
>JBBRFP010000007.1:0-17636 GCA_038241465.1 Cytophagales bacterium
AGCAGAATTTTCAAAGTGCTTCCGGGTACATCCATACTGAACAAAGATCACTGGCCCGATTTGATATCTTTCTTCAAGCCACGCATCATTGCATTGGATAATTTTTGGGAAACCGCGAGGTATAGTTTCGAGGGGCTGAGATGAGGATAAATTCCCTTTGCCGATTATTGATTTCTGGCAAAACGATCGATCAAAAAATCGAAATGAATGCATTGACGACCAACGGGTCAGTCTTTGCGAGCAAACAGTTTGCCGTGTGTCTAGCCCCTAACGAGGCAAGTATTCGATTGAATATGGTGGGTTTTTTAATTTTAAAGAAGACGAGCAGAAGATTTTAGTTTATAGGGTGGGGTTTAAGTAAAACCGGGAGAAAAGGTTTACTCGCCTTTCTGCGCAAAGTAAATCGTGCTTTATTCTGAATATCCTCCTGTTGGCCAGACATCATTACCTTTTCGGAAACCGTGGCCGAAGTTTTTGCAGTTCGATTCAAAGCGTTATTTTTGCAATCCCGAAATGAAAATTTCGGCCGTCAAGGTGGTTTCAAGGCACTTTGATGGAAGTAAACAGAGGAGTGGTAGAGCGGTTTATTGCACCGGTCTTGAAAACCGGAGAACCTTCACGGGTTCCGGGGGTTCGAATCCCTCCTCCTCTGCGAGTTACAATTTAAAGAAAGTCAAAACCCCAGATTCGTAAAGGATTTGGGGTTTTGACTTTTTACAGCCTAGTCAAAAATCACAATAGTTATCAATTCTGAGGTGCACTTTCGGTGCACCTGGTCAAGGCAAAAGATCAGGTGCACCGATTGAAAACCAAAACACCGGAAAGGCAACGAGTTCAGCAATTGAACATCTTGTTTCACGGTGCACTGACGAAGTATTTTCAACTAAATACAATAACTATGAGTGCTACAATTAGTGTCCTTTTTTTCGCCCGAAAGTCCAAGGCGAACAGCCGTGGCGAAGCTCCTATCTACATGCGTATTACCATCAATGGAGAACGCTACGATCTTGGTACAAAACGATTCATTCCAATGGATAATTGGTTGGCTCAAGCCGGTAGAGTGAAAGGCACTACGGAAACCTCGAGATCAATCAACTCCTTTCTGGACACACTTCGTGCAAAAGCTTTTGATCACCAGAAGCACATTCTCCTGCAAGGAAAAGAACTTACCATGGAGGAGTTCAAAAACCGTTGGCAGGGAATATCAACTGAACGGCCACGGATGCTGATAGAAATCTTTGAACAACATAATCAGCAAATGAAGGCATTGGTCAATCATGAGTTTTCACCGCTGACGCTGGAGCGGTATACTACCTCAAAGAAACATACCGAAGAATTCATGAAGTGGAAGTACAACATATCGGACATTGATATCAAGAAACTAAACTATGAATTCATCACAGATTATGAATTCTGGTTGAAGTCAGAACGCAAATGCGACCACAACACATCAATGAAATACTTATCCAACTTCAAAAAGATCGTGAATATCTGTATTAAGAATGGATGGTTGAAGCGAGATCCATTCCTGGGTTTCAAAATGGCAAAGCGAGAGATCGAGAGACCATTTTTGGTTGAAGAGGAATTGAACAAAATTATTGCAAAGAAATTTCTTGTGCCCAGAGTTTATCAAGTGAGGGACATTTTTGTCTTTTGCTGTTATACTGGTTTGGCTTATGCTGATGTTGAAAAGTTAACTCGGGAAGAAATCACCACTGGAATTGATGGTGAAAAATGGATCTGGACTAGTCGCCAGAAAACGGAAACTACAACGCGCGTTCCGCTGCTACCACCGGCGCTTGAAATACTTGATCGATATAAGAACGATCCCCAATGCGAGAATCGTGGAAAGCTATTACCGGTGCTGAGTAATCAGAAAATGAATACCTATCTAAAAGAGATTGCAGACGCTTGTGAAATAACAAAGAAGATGACCTTTCACACTGCAAGGCATACGTTTGCTACTACCGTGACATTAACCAACGGAGTACCTATTGAAACGGTGAGCAAAATGATGGGACATCGGAACCTCAAAACAACGCAACACTATGCGAAGATTTTGGATAAGAAAGTTAGTCTTGATATGGCAGTACTACGACATAAATTTTCTGAATCTAAAAAAGGAAATGAACTCAAGGCAAATATTTAAAGAAAGATTTATATATTTATTTATCATCACGACCACCGCTTCGAGTATCTAGTAAAAGGCTGAAAACTAGCCCATTTTGGACATCATTATTTTTGGAAAAAACATTACCCTTTTTCGGTAATAATAATTACCTTTGCATGAAAATAGACTATAAAAGTAATAAACTTAAAAAACGGCTTACTGATGCTCGTGAGATTCAAAAAAGTTTTGGGGTAAATGCCAAACGGGTTGCCCAAAGAATCTTTGAAATGGAAAATTCTCCAAATCTTGAAGTTTTAAAACAGATTCCTGCAGCAAATTGTCACTCCCTGAAAGGAAACAGAAAAATGGAATGGGCAGTAGATATTTCTGCGAACCATAGAATAATTTTTGAAATTTCTCAAGACCCCTTACCTAGTAAGGATGATGGTTCAATAGACTTGGCAAATGTTAACGAGATTAAGATTTTAGATACTGAAGACTACCACTAATAAGAAATAAAGCATGAGTAACGATTTAAAGGCAGCAAAAGAGTTATTAATTAAGCCAGGCGATACTATTCTAGAGACAATTGAGCACTATAAAATGAATCAAGCGGAACTGGCCGAGAGAATGGGTAAAACTTCATCCAAAATCAACGATATCATTTCGGGTAAAGAGCCAATTACTGTGGCAACCGCGCTACAGCTAGAAAAAGTATTGAATATAAATGCAAATTTTTGGTTGAATAGTGAGGCGAGCTATCGTGAAAAACGATCGAGGCTTGAACAACAAGAAGCTTTGGAAGAATACACTGAATGGCTTAAACAGCAACCGGTGAAAGAGCTCAAAGCTTGTGGATATATAAAAGCTGAGAAGTTAGGGACCCAAATGGTTGAAGAAACATTAAAATTTTATGGTGTCGCAACTCCTGCTCAGTGGAATTCTTTTTATGTTCAGGCTTATACAACTGCACGATATCGTAAAAGTGAGGCTCACCAATTGACGTTGGGTGGGATGGCAGCGTGGCTTCGAATTGGAGAATTGGAAATGAGGAAACTTGAATTGACAAAATTTAATAAACATAAGTTTAAAAGAGTGTTAGAAAAGATCAAAGCATTGATTGTAAAGCACCCAATAGATTTTACAGAGCAATTACAAAATGATTGTGCGGGAGCTGGGGTAGCAGTTGTCTATACACCCTGTTTGCCAAAAGCGCCGGTAAGTGGCGCCACACGTTGGATTGGAGGAAATCCTCTTGTACAATTAACAGATAGATATAAAACAAACGACCATTTTTGGTTTACATTTTATCATGAGGCTGCCCATGTTTTACTGCATGGCAAAAAGGAAGTTTTTATTGAAGAATTTAACGGGTTCAAAATCGACAAGCAGAAAGAGGACGAAGCAAATTCTTTCGCGGCTAAATCGCTGCTTCCAGAAAGGGCGACTAGCGATTTAGTCAAAAGCATAAATATAACCGACCAAGTTATTCGTGCTATCGCAACCAAATATAAAACACATCCGGGCGTCGTTATTGGAAGACTACAGCATCAAAAAAAACTTCTTTACAGCGATGGTAATCATCATAAAATAAAAATCAATCTTTTTGAAAAATTTTCTCGATGGAAAGATCACTAATACTGCCAAATCCCAATGGCACAAATCAGCCAGAAAAGATCGCATTCGTTGATAACATTGTTATAGTTGGCGCTAACGGGTCCGGCAAAAGTAGACTTGGATTATTTATTGAAATTCATAATACTTATAGGCCAGTAAAAAGAATATCGGCACAAAGAATTTTATCCTTCCCCGACTTCGCCGCTCTGAAAAGCCTTGAGCAATCTTTGAGCGAGTTATTGAGCTCTAGAAATCGTCCGGTAATTGAACTTCAAAACGATTATGAGCAAGTGTTATCAACTTTATTCGCTCAAACTGCCAAGAGGGACAGTGACTATGTTGAATTGTGCAAAATAGATTCAACAGATAAAAAACCTTTAATACCTCAATCCGCGATTGAGAAACTAAATCGAATTTGGAGTGAAATTTTTCCACAAAGAAAGATATCAATAAGTGATAGCAAGATTACTTTGAAGGCAAACGAACAAGGCGCGGCGTATTCAGGGAAAGAAATGAGCGATGGCGAAAAAGTGGCACTTTATCTTATAGGTCAATCACTTTGCCTACCAGAAAATTGTTTAGTTATTATTGATGAGCCAGAGTTGCATTTGCATAAGTCCTTAATGTCAAGGTTGTGGAACAAGATTGAGGCAGAGCGCACAGATTGTTTATTTGTTTATATCACTCATGATCTCGATTTCGCAGCCAGTAGAGTAAAATCACTGAAAATTTGGGTAAAAGAATTACTTCAGCTTAATAGCTGGAGGTGGGAACTGGTGCCAAGTACTGATCAAATTCCCGAAAATTTATTGCTTGAAATAATCGGAAGTAGAAGACCCATTTTATTCGTCGAAGGGGAACGTGGCAGTTTGGATCATGCTATTTATCAATTAATTTATACTGAGTTTACAATTATCCCAAGAGGAAATGGCAGAAAGGTGATTGAATCTGTTAAGGGAATAAATGAGAATTCGGGGCTTCATGCCATTGGCGCCTTTGGATTAATTGATAGGGACCATAGATCAGTTGAAGAAATCGATGCCTTAAAAGGCACTGGCGTTTCAGTAATAGATTTTTCAGAGGTAGAAAATTTATTGCTAGCACCTGAATTGATTAGAGCGGTAGCTGGAAATCAAGCGCTAGATCCTGAACTTAAGTTTAATGAAGTTAAGGAGTTTGTTTTAAATCAATTGGAAAAGGAAGTTGAGAGACTGACTTCTCAAAAAACCTCTTTTGAAATAAACTTTAAATTGAATGCTTTGGATAACAAACAAATTGGAAAAGATAAAATTAAGGAAGCAATTGCCAAGTTGGTGAGCTCTATAGATGCAGATAAATTATATGATTATAATTTTAATCTTTTCACAAAGATTATTGAATCAAAAAATTATGATGCTGCCTTAAAATTTTATAACAACAAGGGTTTGGTTTCGAGTGTATCCAAAATAATGGGCTTAGGTAATGGGGAGTATTCCAAACTTGTGCTTAGACTAATTAATTCTAATAGTAAATTAGTAGACCATTTAAGAAAACATGTTCCATCTTTTATCTAGCGTCTTTTAGACGAATTGAACGACTTCAAATCACTTCCGATCATTTCATTAGTTCGATAAAGAAGCCATTCTCTTTATTCCGATTAGCAGTTGGATCCGATTTAAGTTTCGAATCTCCGATTCTACCTTCAAATGGCTTTTTAGTGCAAGGAAAGCACCCTTGCCGTTCACGCTATATGTTAAATAGTCAAAATATCACGAAAATACTCTCTCATTGAGTGTGGAATATTTCCATTTCCAGCATCTCTAAAGTAATTACCTTAACCGCCTGCTTATGAGATCGTCAACACTCACACTGCTATTCTTAGTTAGTGCCATTCTTTTCTCCTATGGCCAGGGAGAATTTTATCCTAAACGTTGGGGCCGAGTCTATAAATACGAGCTACGGGCATTACCAAAATCAGCTTTGGCAGAGGTTGATACTCTATATACACTTGCCAAGCGAGAGCAGAATATTCCACAGATTATAAAAGCGCTCATTTACCAATCGAAGTTCGCACTTGTATTAAGTGAGGATGCTGAACTGGTAATTACTCGCAAGCTCCAGGAAGAAATAAAAGTCAGCAAACCACCCCTTAAGAACATACTCGAATCTGTTCTTGCGGAACTTTACTGGCAGTACCTCAAAGAGAATCGACATAGATATTACGAACGATCTAAAACCGAAGAGAAAGTAGATAAGGACGATTTTAGAACCTGGGATCTCGATGGACTCTTTCTTGAAATCCATACGCATTTTCAGAATTCCATTAAGAACAAGGATGTTTTACAGAATATCAACGTTGCTATTCTAAACGATATTCTTATTCAAGCAGAGAATTCCAGACTTTATCGACCTACTCTTTACGATCTCCTTGCACAAAATGCATTGGATTTTTATATAACTAGTGAAAGTAGTACTACAAAATTCAGTTCCGCATTTGTGATGGAGGATTCCTCGTACTTCCAGACATTTCAAAACATCTCCGTATTTCCCAACGATAGTTTATCTCAAAAAATTCAAGCTCTCAAAATCTTCAAGGAACTCCTTTCGTTTCACTCAAACGATAAGAGCCCAGATGCCTATGTAAGTGTAGAAATAGACAGATTGCAGTTCTTGGTTAATCAAGGCTATTTCCCAAATAAAGGGGAGTTGCATAAAAAAGCTTTAGCGAGACTGGCATCTAAATACCCGGAGCAGCCCGCATCTGCTCAGGCAAATTTTGAATTAGCTTCAATCGCTAACAGTGAAGGCAACGATTTTACACCGGGAACAATATCACCAAATCAATTCAAGAAAAGGGATGCACTCGCTATTTGCAAACAAGTCATTGAAAGGTTTCCCAACAGCGAAGGTGCTCAAAAATGTCAGGTGCTTCGCAGTGACATTTTAAATCAAAAACTAGAATTAGTTACTGAAAAGTATCTTCCTACAGAAAAGAAATCATTTATGCGGATAGAATATAGGAATGTCGATAGTCTTTCTTTCCTGGCCTATCGGGTATCTGAAGACTTTCATAAGAGATTCTTTAATTCAATGAATGACTCTTCAAGAGTAGCTGAACTTTCTGAATTAAACCCCGAGGCTAAGTGGCAGGTTAGATTAAAGAATCTTAACGATTATCAAGCACACAGTACCGAAGCAGTAGTTCCAGCACTTCCATCGGGACGCTACATAATATTTACTCATCCTAACAAAGCAGAAATCAAAATTCCAGACGGAATGATCGCATTCGCGTCTACGCAAGTTACCAATCTCGTTTTAATTGAAAGTACATTCCAGGCTCATGAGCGATTACAGGTCGTTGATCGTAATAATGGTAAACCTCTTGAAGGCGTTGATGTATTTCTAAGATCCAATAATCAAAATCATAAAGACTTAAATGAACATTTAACTTCCGATAAAAATGGTTTTGTCAATGTGCAAGCCAAGAACGATTATGTGAATGATGTACAGGCTACTGTAACTTTCAATAGCGACCAGGCAATATTTGGAGGGTATTACTTTCAACGATATCACGAAAGAAATAATATAAACGATCGAATTTCTGCGAAGGCTTTTCTCTTCACAGATCGAAGTATTTATAGGCCTGGCCAAACCGTTTTCTTTAAAGGCATTTTTATTAAAGTAAAGAATGACAAGTCGTCGATAGTAACAAATCAATATGTGGAAGTAATGCTTGATGATGCCAACGGTGATGAGGTAGGAGTTCTGCGTCTAAAAACAAATCAATTCGGATCATTTAGCGGGGAATTCAAATTACCTCTGTCAGGACTCACGGGAGAGTATACGTTGTCGGTTGATGAGGATTCAGAAGGCGAAAGCAAGTTCTATGATAACCTCGATCAGTTTGAGTATAGTCAGGTGGATATCTCTGTCGAAGAATATAAGCGCCCAACTTTTGAAGCCTCGTTTATTCCAGTTAAAGAAACATTTAAGGTTAATGATACTGTTACCGTAAAGGGAACGGCTATTGCTTTCAGCGGGGCTAATTTAACGGGTGCAAAGATCAGCTATTCAGTTAAACGCGAGGTTCAATATCCTCATTGGTACTACTGGACTCAACATGACTACTCATCAGATTCTGAAGAGATAACTTCTGACGAAGGTGTTACAAATGATAAGGGTGTGTTTGAAATCAAATTCGCTGCAATACCAGACGAAGACGTGTTGCCTGAAGACAAGCCGATATTTTATTACAGAATTTCCGTAGATGTCACGGACATCAATGGCGAGACCAGAAGCGCGACTACAACCGTGAAGGTGGGTTATCATACTCTGATCGCAACCATCACTGCACCGGCTATACTCGACAAAAAAATTAAAGAAAATTCGATCTCCATCGCCACCGAAAACCTTAACGGGCAACACGTCCCGACTAAAGGAAGTGTTCAAATCTATAAGATTAAATTCCCTAATACTCCGGTTCGACCAAGGCCTTGGGATAAAACTGATCTGCCAATTTTAACTGTCGAGGAATTTCAGAATCTATTTCCAAATGATTCTTACGATGATGATAAGGAACCGGATAAAACAAAAAGAGGAAAGCAGATCGCAACTATTCCGTTTAATACGGAAATATCAAAGGAGATAAAATTTACTATAGACAACTCATGGGAATTGGGAAACTATATTATGGAGCTCACAACAACTGATCCGGAAGGAAACGCGATTACTGATTTGCATCGTTTCAAGGTTATTGACCCAAAGAGTAAAAAAATAGCCGACAATCAACTGTCAGTTTTCGAACTCGACAAGGCTAGTTATAAACCCGGCGAAATTGCGCGGCTAAAAGTTGGATCTGCTTCACCTGACATCACAATAACATTGGATTTTGAAAAGGATCACCAAATCTATAAAACCAGGTTAGAGCACTTTTCAAATAATTTGAAAGAAATAGCGATTCCAATCACCGAAGACATGGCTGATGGATTTGAAATTCATTACGTCGGCGTGAACTTTAACAGCTTCGTTGAAGGAAAGAAATCCATTCCTGTAATTATCGAACGGGAGAAAATTGAAATAGAAACGATCACTTTTAAAGACAAGCTACAGCCAGGCGAAAAACAAACCTGGAGCTTTGAGATCAAGGGCAATGACCCAATGAAAAAGGAAGCTGAAGTTCTGGCTTCAATGTATGATGCATCTCTTGACAAATTCAAACCCCACGAATGGCTCTTTAATCCTATCAGGAGCAAATACTATTACAGTTATAATCGTGTTTCAGCTGATAAGAGCTTCGGTAACGTGAACTTTACAGTGACAAATAGGAATGCACGATATTATAGTTATCCCAAACAATATTTTGACCAGCTTGACTGGTTTGGCTTCACGCTGACGAACAACTATTATTTCCGCCAACAGTATCTGGAAAGACTTTACTTGAGTGGTGCGATTGCTTCAGAAGCATCTATCATCAAACAGTCGAATAGTAAAGGAATTCGAAAAGGCTTTATTTCTGGAACCATTAGGAGTTCAGATGGAACGCCCCTTCCCGGAGTGAATGTATTGATTAAAGGGACGACAAGTGGAACAGTAACTGATGCGACCGGTCATTATCTAATTGAAGCAGAAAAAGACGATCAACTGGTCTTTAGTTTCATCGGTTATTCTACCGCTGAAGCGACCATCGGCCGCAAAAACGTTTTGGATGTTTTGCTTGCTGAAGATGTTAAACAGTTATCAGAGGTTGTTGTTACCGCTTTTGGAGTACAGGTAAGAAAAGAATCATTATCCGCATCGGTTTCCGTTGTAATGTCCTCAGATAGTTCGGCTGGCGACTTTGTTCTAAAACCTATCTTACAATTACCCGAAGCGCTTCAGGGACGAGTAGCTGGTGTTCAAATCACCGGGATTCCAGGAGGCACGTCCAAGCTTATGATTAGAGGTGCATCTACTTTAAGTGGTAATGCGGAACCTATGTATGTAGTAGATGGTGTCCCAGTCGATTTATCCAGCATTTCACAAGATGACCTTGCTACGAAGCAATTGCTCAAAGGTTCTGCCGCCACTGCCATATATGGATCGCGGGCAAGTAATGGAGTTGTCATCATCACAACTAAATCCGGGCAGAAGAAACTGGACGAGGAACTTGCTAAAGTTTCAGTTCGAAAGAATTTTAATGAAACAGCTTTCTTCTTTCCACAACTACGAACGGACGAAAATGGTAAGATACGTTTCACCTTTACCACCCCAGAATCGCTCACCCGATGGAAACTGCAATTGCTCGCACACAATAAGGAACTGGTATCGACTACCAAAATTTTACAGGCGATAACGCAAAAGGAATTAATGGTAATTCCAAATGCTCCGCGATTCTTGCGGGTTGGAGACGAAATAATTTTCTCCACAAAAATCAGTAACCTGACTCTCACTGAAAAAATGGGAGATGTTGCACTACAATTGTCGAACGCCATATCAGGTGAACCTGTCGATCTGCTTTTTGGAAATGCCGTAAGGAATCAACCCTTCAAAGTCAGTGCAAATGGAAACACGCAAGTTTCATGGAGATTAAAAATTCCATCGACAGTTGATGCAGTGCAATACAAAGTTATCGCCAAAGCAGGAAGTTTTAGTGACGGTGAACAGAATGCTCTTCCGATTCTCTCTAATAAAATGTTAGTAACCGAAACGCTGCCAATGTATGTTCGTTCTGGCGAATCGAAGACGTTCACTCTTGATAAGCTCAAGAATAATAAGTCTTCCTCTCTCCAAAATCACGTATTGACCTTGGAAGTAACATCCAATCCAGCATGGTATGCACTTCAATCACTCCCTTATCTCATGGAGTTTCCTTATGAATGCGCTGAACAAACTTTTTCGCGCTTCTATGCAAATACATTGGCCTCAAGTCTTGCCAATAGTAATCCCAAAATCCGGGAAGTATTCGACAAATGGGCGTCCTCCGGTGCCCTCTTTAGTAATCTGGAAAAGAATCCCGAATTAAAATCCACTATAATTCAGGAAACACCATGGATTCGAGACGCTCAATCTGAATCAGAGCAAAAGAAACGAATAGCATTGCTATTTGATATAAATACAATGAGAGGTCAGTTAAAACAAGCAACTGACAAACTTCAGGAAATGCAGCTGAGCGATGGCGGATTTACGTGGTTCAAGGGAGGACATTATCCAAGTCGATACATTACTCAGCATGTGGCATCCGGTTTTGGACACCTAAAACATTTGAAAATAGACGCTGACAAAGATTTGAATACAATGATTCAAAAGGCTGTTTCATTTCTTGATGAAGAAATCTATGACGACTACACGAAATTATTGCAACGGGCTAATGACATTCTTTTGAAAGCTGATAACAAAACAAATGGGACAATACTTTCAAAAGAGTTTCTCGAAAAGAAAACCATCCTGAACGATCAGATTCATTATCTGTACATGCGAAGCTTTTATTCAGACATCAAAATTCCAGAGAAGTGCAAACCGGCAATTGAATATTATCTGAAGCAGTCCACCGATCATTGGAAAGAAGTTAATCTTTATTTGAAAGGTATGATTGCATTAATTCAATATCGAAGTAATGGCGTTGAAGTATCAAGAGATATATTAAGAACATTACATGAAACAAGCATCACGAGCAATGAAATGGGGATGTATTGGAAGGAGAATGCCGGTGGTTATTATTGGAGTGAGGCCCCAATCGAAACGCAAGCGCTATTGATTGAAGCTTTCGCAGAAATTGAAGCAACAGATCCAAAGATTTCGGAGCAGGATAAATTAAAGACGATTGATGAGCTTCGCATCTGGCTTTTGAAAAATAAACAAACTAGTCAGTGGCGAACAACAAAAGCTACTACAGAAGCTGTTTATGCATTGCTTTTGAATGGAACTAAGTGGCTCTTGCAGGATAACCTTGTTGAAGTTAGCATAGGAAATAAAAAAGTTACGCCAGAAAGCTCACAGAGCTCTCCGGAAGCCGGGACAGGATACTTCAAAACTTCATGGAAAGGAGAAGGAATTACGCCGGCTATGAGTGAGGTCAAGCTTACCAAGAAAGGTCCTGGCATTGCGTGGGCTGGGTTATACTGGCAATATTTTGAGGATCTTGATAAGATTACTCCGGCTGAAACGCCTCTGAAATTAACAAAGAAGGTCTTTATTGTTACAAGGACGGACAAAGGCGAACTGCTTAAAGAAGTTAATGGTAGTGTTCCTGTTGATATAGGTGATCTACTTCGCGTAAGAATTGAATTGAAGGTGGATCGTTATATGGAGTTTCTTCATATGAAAGATATGCGTGCATCCGGCTTGGAACCGGTCGATGTATTGTCAGAATATAAGTACCAGGAAAATCTGGGATATTATCAAAGCACTAAGGATGCATCAACCAATTTCTTTTTTGATGATATAGAAAAGGGTGTATATGTCTTTGAGTATGATCTACGTGCAAACAACAAGGGTGATTTTGCAAATGGAATAACAACCATCCAAAGTATGTACGCACCTGAATTCAGTAGTCACAGTGAAGGGATTCGAATAAAAATTAATTAGCCGCCCATTAAAAAATATATTCCACAAGTTGGTAACAACTTGTGGATTTTCTTTAATAGACATTACCATCTTGCTCGATAACAGACTGATCAATTGATCCGATTCTATTATGAGCACAGCAAATTCAAAAGAAGCCAGCTTAAAAAGCTCACCGACCTATCGGGACCAGTTACTAACCATTGGTGACCTGGAGTTATTCAGAAATGATCTTCTTTCCGAAATTAAAGATGCCCTTAAAGCGTCAAGCGGTCAGTCTGCAAAACAATGGCTTCGCTCATCGGAAGTTCGTAAGATGCTGGGTGTCTCCCCTGGCACATTACAAAACCTCAGAATCAACAGAAGGTTGTCCTACACCAAAATTGGTGGTATTGTATTCTACAAGCATGAGGATATTATTAAGCTCTTGGACGAAAATTGCATCGTTAAAAGAGGCAAGAATGGATAGTCTTCAGCAGCTTACCCATTTTATAAATAAACTGGTTTCCGATGAACGGATGAAACCGGTTCATTTTTCAGTATCCTTTGCACTGTGTCATCTCTGGATAGAGAACGAATTTAAACAGCCATATTTTGTCTCAAGGAAATTGATTATGCAAGCTTCGCATGTTCGCTCAAAGGCTACTTATCACAAGGTTATTCGCGACCTGCAAAAATTTGGTCACCTCAAATATTCACCCTCTTATAATCCAATCAAAGGCAGCAAGGTCTTGATCGCTGTAGACAACACCTTGTAGTCGACCTTGACAACAAAAACAGAATGCTTAACAAACTTATACGCGACCTCGCTTCAAATTATCAGTTGCTTACGCCTTAGAAGCAGGTTGCTTGACAAGGTGAAAATAGAATTATTGAGCTCCTTGGAAAGTGCTAGCACGGTTTCTCGGTAACCTTAACATTAGAAATAATTAAAACGGGTTTCTCGGAATTCGATGCAAAGACAAATTGACAGTTTCTTGGAGTGAGTGTGCAAGTATAGAATAACGATCAACGTATAAAATATGCCAGTGAGAGAAGAATCAATCAAGTCCAGATAAGATCAAAATAGACCAGTCTGGTTAAATGAAATTAGAACATTAAATCAACTCCAACTTGAAACAACTAAGAACAATTAAGTACAGCTTAATACAAAGCCCTAAACACTCTCAAGTTCGGAGGAGCAAGCCATGTTTCCGCTACGCTCCAACGGCTTGCACGTAACAACCACTTCGTTCGATTTTAAATGTTATGTCCAGACCGCAAGTAAACATCAGCGACAAAAGACTTCATCAAGTGAATATCCGCTTGACAGAAGGTGAAAATCAAAAGGCCACGCACTTTGCTACTGCCAGTGGACTAAGTCCGGCTAACTGGATACGGCAGAAAGTATTTACAGGGAAGTTTCCAACTGTCAAACTGTCATCGACTGATGCATCTCTTTATATGGAATTAAAGAAGATTGGTGTCAATCTTAACCAGGTGACTCACAGAATTAATCAGGGAGATTATCCAAAGGAATATTTACATCTCCTATTAACCCTTACCTCGATGATTAACAAGATCCTTAAACTAATGACCAATGACAGGGAATCAAATCAAGGGTAAAGGTTTTAGAGGTGCGTTGCGTTACAACCTTGAAAAAGTCGAAAAGAACGTTGCAGAGTTGCTGGACTCCTCGTTCGCCGGCAAGAGCGAGAATTCAATCCTGAAGGAGGTTCAGTTTATACGAGTCCAAAAACCAAACCTTCAAAAATACTTCTACCACACCTCTATCAACTTTCCTCCGGAGGAAAACCTGTCCAACGAAATGATGAAGAACATCGGACACGACTACCTGAAGGAAAATGGATTCACCCAGCATCAGTTTGTGATGTTCCGGCATTTCGATGCCGACCATCCACACCTTCACATTCTTGTCAACCGCATCGGCTACGATGGTAAAGTGCTCAGTGACAGCAACGACTACAAGCGCAGCGAGGAAGTGCTCCGAAAGCTTGAGGTCAAATATAACCTTGTCAAGGTCCTGTCAAGCAGGGAATCCAAAGAGCGGGCCATGACCAAGGACGAGCTGGAGATGATGAAGCGCACGAACGCACCATCCGATAAACTGAAGTTGCAGGTCATTATCAAGTCCGTCCTTGCAAAAGGTAAGAAGTTGTCCCTGGAGCAGTTCATCGCTGGTTTGGCAGCAAAAGGAGTGAGGCTCAAGTTCAATCAGGCCACCACTGGCTACGTTAGTGGGATTTCATATGACTATCGGGGATTTGTCATCAAGGGAGCTTCATTGGGAAATGATTTTAAATGGCCTTCATTAACAAGTCATCTTGACTACGAACAAGAAAGAGACAGACAATTAATTGTCAATGCAAACGAGAAAGCAAAGTCAACGGGTATAACATTGGACACCGTTTCGCTTAACGAACACGCGAATAAGAAAGGCAGTTTGTCAACACGCACAAATGATTTCGATAATTCGGGGGAAACATCAACGCACGAGGCATCAATTATTCTTGATCTGGCAACGTTATTAAAAGGAGGGTATTTCGGAAATAACAATCCAGCCGATCAACATCCTGATATTAATTACGAGGAAATCAATCGTAAGAAAAAAAAGAGGAGGAGGCAAAGATGGGTTATTGTAAACGTATGATTAAGACTTTTTCTTGATGGACTTTAAGTTTTGATTAATCAGCTTGAAAACATAATGCCCATTTTTAAGAGAATTCTTAAAAGCCTCTTTCGCAACAAGAAAATAACGTTCAGCTTCAGTAAAATTGTTACTCTCCATCATTAATTGCCCTAAATGATAATTGAAATTGCCCATCGCCTCTTTGTTTGCTTTATATCTCTCAATGCCGAAATTGAGAAAATGAATTAAATCTTTCTCACGATGATATTCTTCAAACAATTCAAACACATCCTTGCAAATAGTAGGATTCGTCGGTTGTAAGTCATAAAAGAAAGCGACTATTTTTTCAAGCTCATCATTTTGTTTACCCAGCATTAATGCCACTTGTATTTTCCCTTTGTGTGCTCCATAACTGGTGTTTAATACTTGTATGCTTTGATCAAACTTCTTATTCGCTCCATCAAGGTCATTTAGTAATATTAAAATATCGCCTTGCCCAATCAGAATTTCAGCGAGCTCGACAGCGTCAGTTGCAACACGAGCTAAATCTTCCAAATGTCCAAGATTACTCTTTAATATGCTTTCTTGATTGACAAAAATTGGAAGAGTTCGCTCAAGAATGTTTTCAAGCTTTCTAACATTTTTATTTGCCAATTCAATTGGTGAAAACAAAACAAATAGGACAAAAAATTCAGAAAACTCGATGAACCCAGAATATTCATTTGTCGGATATTCTTCAATAGAAGTCACCCTTAATAAAGTAGCAGCCTTATCGGGGCGTTTTACGGATGAATTGTATTCGAACTTCGCTTTAGGAAATTCCACCCTTGTGTAACCTTCTTGAAATTTGACTAAATCATCTAGAGTTTTTAGATGCTCGTCTTTATAATAAATCGAAGTATAAATCCACTCTTTATTTACTACGGCCTCCTCGAAACTTAGACCTCTTTGGTAAAAGGTTGCGAGCATCCCAGTTCGTTTTGTAGCGTCAATGACCCATCCAAATGGCGCTGGAACTAGCGCGCCAAATTTGCCAGAATGAATAATTCCACCAAAGCTTTGATACTTCTTAAGTTCATCAAAGTTTAAAATGTCTAATTCGATGTCGGTTGGCCCATAGTAAGCTCGATTTATCGCAGCTGGCGTGAACCCTTTACTAGTTATTAATATACCTTGTTGGGCGTTTGTGTCTTCAACCATTGAGATAAAAGATTCTACATCTTTGACGTCAATCTTTGTGTTGAAGAACTTTCCATCAACTATTAATCTTATCTTTTTGCTTGCTATATAAGACTCAATCAATACGTCGATTTGTCGATCCGTTTTAGAGTAGCGACCCGGTAACGTTTGATTGAATTTTATATCTGCGTCTTTGAATATAATTTTCAAATATTCATAGATTTCCTTCTCGTAGTCTTTCCAGTTCATATTAACAGATAATGGTGATTATTCGTTGTTAATGCAGATTTATGTACAAATCGGATGAGAGTTGAAATCAGTATAGAGTTCGGGAGATTTTATAAGCAGTTAAAAACAACTTATATCCTATATTACTAAAAATCTGGCTACCGTAGTAATCATGCATTTTCATACTTGACGTAATTGTTATTACAAGAACAGTTATTTGCTTCCGTACACGCTTTCATAATCAACGGATTTAATTCTGGTGAAGGATTGCTCCCGGTGCCTTAGGTCTACCAAAAGCGTTCGGCATAAACGGTTTTCCCCTTACAGCTAGCGCTTCCAGGAACCCCCATTTATTCCGTTTCCTTTTGGCAGTCCTGCACCGCGAGCAAATGCGCAGCACCATGATTAAACCGCCCCATTATGAAATCTCCGCGGCTTCCAATCAACGAAGGAATTCATTTATCTTGGGGAGCTATTGTCTCGAAACCGATAAATATGATATTTCGGATATGAAGGCCAAAGGGTCCAATCACCAACACATTAGTAAAGCGCAAGCCAATCGACTATTTAAGGATGGCTATCGACAGGCTTTTCTTACTAGGCAAAAGAAAAAACCATGGGTCAAAATATTTCCGCTTTGGCATAAAGCAGCTGTAGCCGGACATGTAAGAGCTCAATTCTATCTCGGAATTTGTTATGATAACGGCTATGGCGTGAATATAAATATCTCCGAAGCATTTAACTGGTATTTAGCGGCGGCTCTGAAAGGAAAAATGGAAGCTCAATACAACATTGGATTCTTCTATATGAACGGGGAGCTAGTTAGAAAGAACTTTAATAAAGCTGTTCATTGGTATACACTTGCATCAAACCAGGGAGATACTGAAGCTCAAAGAGATTTAGGATTTTGTTATTTCTACGGAAAGGGAGTAAAGCAAAATCATAAAAGGGCCGTCATGCTTTATAAAAAAGCAGCTTCTAAGAATGATGCGAAAGCGTTTTTTAATTTAGGGTTATGCTATAAATACGGCGATGGTGTAAGTCAATCAGCTCGATGGGCAACACACTATTTTTTGAAAGCATCTGTGTTGGGTCATAAAATGGCCAAGATGAACCTAAAGGAGCTAAAGTGAAAACAAGCAAGTAAAAAAGCGGATTACGTTTTGAGTCTATGATTTTAAATGAAAGGGAAATAATATTTATTACGTACGAGACCGAGAAAAACTGGGCTAAGGACCTTCCGAAAGAAAATTGGCTGTGTATCCTAGTTGATAACGATCGACCTAGAAATTATATTGATGAGGTGATCTCAAAAATTATCAATAACAATGTTGGCTGGGTATTAACAATTGGGAA